>CAJVYS010000035.1 GCA_913009875.1 uncultured Gammaproteobacteria bacterium
TTGGTGGTTCGTGTGATTCTCAGTTAAGTATGGATCATGCGTTAGTTGTTTTTTTTTTTTCAAGCAGAAGACGGCATACGAGCTATATCAGTGTGACTGGAGTTCAGACGTGTGCTCTTCCGATCTCACGCTGCTCGCAGGCGGCGACCATTTCCTCCGTGCGGTCGAGGAAACGGGCCACGTCAACGCCCATCACCGCCGCCGGCACCAGGCCGAAGTTGGACAACACGGAGTAGCGCCCACCGATCTGCGGCCTGCCGTAGAAGATGGCACGGAAGTTGTCGGCGCGCGCCACCGACTCCATGTTAGAGCCGGGATCGGTCACGGTCATGAAACGGGCCGAGGCCTCGGCCTGCCCCAGCTCTTCCGTAGCGCGGGTAAAGAAATAGTCCTTGAAGATATTCGGTTCCAGGGTGGAGCCGGACTTGCTCGACACCAGAAATACGGTGCGGGCGTAGTCGATCTGCGCCTCCACGGCGCGGATGTGTGCCGGATCGGTGGAATCCAGGATCAGCCACTGGGGATGGCCGGGCTGGCTGCCGAAGGTCAGCTGCAACACCTCCGGACCCAGGCTGGAGCCGCCCATGCCGAGCAGCACCGCGTGGCTGAAGTCGCCCTCGCGGACAAAGGCCAGCGTCTGCGACAGCTCATCGGTGTGATCACGCAGCTCACGGGTAATAGTCAGCCAGTCCAGCCACTGGTCTTCGTCCCGGCCGGTCCAGAGAGCGGCATCGCGGCCCCACAGCCGCGCGACCTTGTCACCGGCCTGCCATGTATCGGCGGCCGCATCGAGTTGTTGCTGAAGTACAGTGGGAAGAGAAAATGATTGTCCGTGCATTAAGCCAGCTCCCGGAAAAACGACCGCCTCACGAAAAGACAGCCGGTGGAAAGTTACAGGGTCTGTTGACGTTTCATTTTCACCACTGCTGGAGCCGCTTTTTTCGCCCTGCAAGGCGGAAGGAGCGCTGTGTAGTTGTTCTACACAAGCGACTGACAACGCAGCAGGGCGGAAAAAGCGGCCCAGCCCTGCGGGTTGCGCCTGAAAAAGCGCCACTCGGCGTTGCTCGTCGTTCATTTGGAGTCACCAAACCTCTCTCCTCGCTCCTTGACTGGCGCTTTTTCAGGCGCAACAGTGATGAAAATGAAACGTCAACAGACCCTAAGTTCTGGAAGCCTGATCAATTCGTCATTCCGGCGCAGGCCGGGATCCAGTGCTTTGAATTCCTGAATTCCGGCCTGCGCCGGTAATGACGGAAGACAAATTAATCAGAAGTTCCTTCTATATTGCCAGAAAACAGACACCGAGGTGCGGCGTTTCTGTGAAATGAACATATCGGCCAGCCGGTGATTCACTTGAGATAGTCTACATCACCATCACGCACCTCCGGGTCGTGATAGTACTTATACTTCAACGGCGCCTCTATGCCGTGGCAATCAACACAAAAACTGTCCTTTGCGCCCCGCCGGCGCAGAAAGCTGTTGAGGACATTCCCGGTTAGTTGGCCGGCCGGTGCAGCGCACTGGCGGCGGGTTTCGAGGCATGGCACTGCTGGCAGAGGCACTATCACGGTTCGGCACGCGCAGCCAGGGATTACCGTGCACAGTGCGCAACATGACCTGGCCTTCCTGCGCCTGCCCATGCGGCGTATGGCAGCTACCGCAGGACAAGGCCCCATCTCTCCTCAGGCGCGGGCTGTAGGGCTTGCCGCTGTCGAGCACATGATTACCGGCCTCATCCAGCAGCGGAATGGCGGGGTGCAGCACGGGCAGATCCATCGCATTGGGCGCAGCCAGTAGCGGATCATGAAACAATCCCATTAGACAGACCAGCGCCAAGAGACGGGATCGCAACCTGGAAACAGAGACAATACACATCTATGGTCGCACGACAAAGTGTCGCAGGGAGCCAAGGCGTCGATGCCTGGGAAGGTAAAATCGTGCAAGGGCCTGCTGCATCCCTCAGACCGCGAAAACATCCCCCTGCCTAGTGCTTTGTATTGAACCGAATCCCGGATGTGGCTGTCATATGTCAAAATATCGCCATGAGGAAAGGGAGGAAGAGGCTAATGAAGGGGAAGGGTATACTGTATGTCGTGGCCATTGCGTTTTTTGGCACCGTGATCTACCAGGGGGTGGGCAATTTGGTGATCGACAACCCGGCGGTCAAATTGACCGAGCACGATCAGTTAATCATGTACTCCATTACAGGGTGTGAATATTGCGAGGTAAAGCGGCGTGAATTGGAGCGGGCGGAAATCCCCTATGTGGAATACGTGGTCGATCGCCATCCCAGTGCAGGCAATGAACTGACGGAAAAATTGAGCCTGGCGGGATTTTCCTCAAAGGAAATGGGGTTCCCCAGCTTCGACGTCAAGGGCACCATCATTCCCAACAATCCGCCCTTGATCCAGATCAGAAAACTAATCAAGGAAAATCCGCAAAGCAGCATGATGTAGGCAGCCTTCCACATGGGCATAAAAAGCCTACCCGCCCTGCCCGGCTGCTTGACCGCCGTCGGTATTGACGGCACGTGCTGCACACTCAGCCGTTCTCTTTGCTCAGATTGACCTGTTCAGTGCTTTTGATGCAGGCGATGGCTGCCGCATGAAACAGTAGTATCGCTGCAATGAGAATCTTCAAGAAAGTCTGTTCGATAAAGAACACAACGGAGAGACCACCCATCAGGGTGATACTGAGAATGGCCACCAGCTTGGCCTTTCTAGGAATGCTTCGGGTTTCCTGCCAGTTTCTGATTAACGAGCCAAACACGTGGATATTCAGAAGCTTATCGTGGAAACGCGGGGATGAACGGGCAAAACAGGCGGCGGCCAGCAGCAGAAAGGGCGTTGTCGGCAGGATCGGCAGCACCAAACCCACCCCGCCCAGGCCGACAAACAGGAATCCCAACGAGATCAAGATAAGTTTCGACATCTGACTTTACCTTGTCACATAACCGCCCAATGCAGATTTGAGCCCAGGAAACGCACCGAATGGCCCTGTCGCGCAAACGTAAAGAGGCAGCATGCGGTTTTCAAGGGACTCCATTTAAGATAGCACTATCACCGCCCCATGTAACCTCGTCCGCTGGAGAACCCCCGCCGTGACAGCCTCCCCAGCCCTCAGGCCTGGCCGTCCGTGGGAGCCCAGCCCAACAACCGGAGACAGAGCACGGTTTTTGCGCTGCATTAAGTGTGAGGGTACACCGGGAGGGTGATTCTTTATCGATAGTTATCAATAGGGTCAGACTCGATCGATTTTATGATCGATTGAAAATCGATGGAGCGAATATGTGCGAGCCACGGATCACCGGCTGAGAGAGATTCTGTGGTAGGCCTTCGACTTTCGGTCACCGCCTCTCGGTTTTGGTGATGTCTGACGCTCCGTTCGCTTTTCGATCCGTTGCTGGAAGTGGTCATTTCCTAATACCCAGGCCTTGTTGGTCGCCTTACGGATTTCCTCAAGAGTCTTCTCCGCAAGGCGATGGCGAAACAATTTCCGGTAGGCCTTATGTCGCTCGTCCTCACTCCTGCCGAGGCGCCTGTAAAGAGCATGCGGCGTCAGCAACTTATTCTCCTCGCCGAGGGCGTTGTAACGATAGCTGGACCAGGGGTATTCCGAGGCGTGCCCGACCATCCCGCCAATACTGATTACCCGTTCTGGGCTTATTGAGATTTATTGGAGGGGTTGACACCTCAGTCGCTTGTTATACGTGAATCTCTATTGTACACTATTATGTACATGTACGTTAATGAGGTTTATTGCCATGAAAGCACTTAGCTACACTGCCCTTAGAAATACGCTAGCCAAAACCATGGAAAAAGTCTGTAATGACCATGAACCTATTGTTATTACACGAAAAAGTGAAGGCGCCGTTGTAATGCTCTCTCTCGAGGACTATGAATCTCTCGAGGAAACCACCTACCTGCTACGAAGCCCAAAAAACGTTAGACGCCTCTTTGAATCCATTTCCCAGCTCGAAGAAGGCAAAGGAGTCGAAAAGGACTTGGACGAGTGAAACTCATATTCTCGGAGCATGCCTGGAACGACTACCTTTACTGGCAAAAAACCGACAAAAAAATTCTAAAGCGCATAAACCTATTAATAAAAGATGTACGATGTTCTCCATGTGAAGGTATCGGAAAACCAGAACCATTAAGACATGCCCTATCTGGCTATTGGTCTCGGCGCATCAATGATGAGCATCGCTTCGTCTACAAGATAAGCGACGACTCTATGTTCATTGCTCAACTCCGATACCATTACTAGCCTTTCCTTCACGGACAACCGGGGACAGACCACGGTTTCTGTAAAAGACCGTAGCCTGTCCACAGCTTATTTATTTATCTGGATATTGAACCAGCGCCCTCTGCCTTAATATCTGCAACTTGGGACGGTATCCATCCCGCGCCGGATATCGTCGAGGAATGGATGTATCCACAGCAAGCGGTGGTGAGCGGCGGCGGCCGCCATAATGGTTTCAGCCTTGCCGAGGCCGCTGTATGCACTCTCGAACTTTTGCAGGAAACGGGGTAGCGCGCCCGGGCTAATGGACACGTGTCGGCCGACTTTGACATCACGCCTACGGAGGGCGCCGGGTACGATTTTCATTCGTTCACCGGTTTCAGGGTCTTTTGCCCAGAGAAGCGCCTCCGGGAGCCGATCAACGAATCGCCTGTGAATCTCACAGATACTCTCGGCGCTCACGGGGTTGCCGCCCAGGCCACCTTGATCGATCCATTGCTGAACGGCGATGTGTGCCTTGGCCTCCAGTTGGAGATTGCGCTGCTCTGTATTTGAGCTGTAGTCGTTTTTAAGGGCGCGCTCGATATCCACCGGATGCGTATCGTGGCCTTCAATCAGGTTGCTGTAATAGCAGTTCATGGCCCGCACCAGGTCGGCGAGAGCGGTCAAGACCCCACCGGGCAGGCTGCGGCGGAAACCCGATGAGTGGGCCGCCAGTTCAACGGCCAGATCGAAAAGTTCGCCACGATGAGGGGATGTCGCCGAGAGGCTCATTGGCGTCATCAATGAAACAGGTTCTCCCCTGTCCGGGAGGTCTTCTTTGTCCGCTACCATGTCCACTTTCATGTCCGGATTGCATGCATTTAAACCCAAGTATAAACAGCAGCTTACATAGTAACAATGATTATATTCTGGTCTTCTATGTCCGCTACTATGGCCACCAATGAGAGCCTGTCTCAGCTGATCTCCTTTCTTCTGATCAGCCCGAAACAAGCCTCTCCTTCTCCACCCTGCGCAATTTTTTGATCGCCGCCTCACGCCGGCAGGCGGCGGCGCGTGAGTCGGCGGGCTCGCTGTAGACCAGGGTGACGGGACGGCGCGCACGGGTGTAGCGCGCACCGAGGTTGCCGCTGCCGTTGTGTTCGGCGAGGCGGCGTTCGAGGTCGGTGGCGACGCCGGTGTAGAGAGTGCCATCGGCGCAGCGCAGAATGTAGACGTACCACGGCGTCACAGCGGGCTCAGCGGTATTGGCGCAAATACCACCATTCGAAGAAGCGTTTCAGCCAGTGCATAACGATGGATGGTGGCATCACGCGGCTGCTGGTGGGCGTGCGAGAGACGAACATGCCGCGGTCGCCGCTATCGACGATGCACACGAGTTCGACCTTGAAGGTGGCCTGGGCGGGGCGGCCGGCGAGTTCATCGGTCAGGTTGGTGGCTGCGGCCTCGGCTTGCAGGTCGGCCATGTGGGCCTGTTTGGGCATCCAGTCGGGGCCGGGGAAGCTGCCGGAATCGCCGGCGACAAAAACGCGCTCGAAGCCGGGCACGGCGCAGTGTTCGTCGGCCTGCAGCAGGCCGCCGGGGGAGCGCGGCAGGGGGGTGTCGTCGAACCACTGATTGCCGGTCATGCCGGGCATGAAGAGGATCAGGTCGGCCTCGAATTCACCGCCCTCGGTAATCACCTTGCGCGTCTCGAAGCCCTTCATCTTGTGCCCCAGGTGGGTATCGATGTCGCGCTTGCGCATGGTGTCGAGCAGGCCTTTCACCGCCTTCGGGCCGAGGCGCTTGCCCGGCTCCGGGGCGGGACTGAAGAACACCAGTTTGAAGCGTTCGCGCCGCCCCTCGCGGCGCAGCTGGCTGTCGATGCCGAAGAGGAATTCGAACATGGGGCCGCCGCGCATGGCGGAGGGTTCCTTGGGGTTGCCGCCGAAGCCGATGGCGATGGTGCCGCCGTCCATCTCGCGCAGGCGGTCGCGGATCCTCACCGCCGCGGCGATGCCCTCGCAAGGGGTGATGGCGTGTTCGATGCCCGGCAGTTTCTTCAGGAAGCGACCGCCGCTGGCGATGATCAGGCCATCGTTGGCGAGATCGCCGTTGCTGGTGCGCAGGGTGCGGCCGTCGCCGCTGAGGCCGGTCGCCTCGGCGGGATGAAAGTCGATGCGATGGCGGCGCAGGAATTTGTCCAGCGGAATGCGCAGGTCGTCCGGCTGGCGGATACCGGCGGGAATCCAGATCAGGCTGGGCAGATAGATGAATTCCGCCTTGGGTGCGACCAGGGTGATCTTCACGTCGCGGTCTCGCTTGCGTGCCACCCGCGCCGCGGTGAGGGCGGCAAAACCAGCGCCGATGATGACGATATGCCTGTTTTCCATGGGGCTTTCCTCTGGATGTAACCTGGCCGCAGTATAGAGGCAATTCTGAAAAAAGCGGAGGGCGCTGCGTCTTGGCGACAATGGTAAAAGCGATCATTGGCCGCTGGATTTATTCGACAGCGGCGGTGGTCATCGACGAATACACTGCGAATGTCACCCCTCACCCTCGGCTTTGGCATCCTGCGTTACCCTACCGACTACATCCCTGTAGTCGCAACCCCACAGCAAGCTGGCGGGATATCACATTGTAGGAGCGGCGCCATAGGCCGCGATAGTTTTTCTGCCTTCGGCATCGCGGCCCAAGGGATCCGCTCCTACAGTGCGATTTACTGCTCTGTTGAACAAAAAACCTACGCAGCAAGCTGCGGGGAATTCATCCCAGAGAGATTAAACAAAGCCCCGGCTGGCCAGCGCCCGAGCAAATCCACTACCATAGCGCCCCGGTTTACTAAGAGGTGCAAGGTGCAGAATTTTATCCCCGGTCAGCGCTGGATCAGCGACACAGAACTGCAAATGGGCCTCGGCACGGTGCTCAGCACGGATCACCGTACCGTCACCATTTGCTTTGTCGCCAGCGGTGAGACGCGCGTCTACGCCAAGCAGACCGCACCGCTGACACGCGTGCAGTTCTCCCCCGGCGACACCGTCATCAGCCACGAGGGCTGGGGTATGACGGTGGAACAGGTCAGCGAGGACGGCGGCCTGCTGACCTACCACGGCCATCGCGAGGACGGCTGCCCGGCCAGCCTGCCCGAAGGCGAGCTGAGCCACTTCATCCAGCTCAACCGCCCCACGGAGCGCCTGTTCGCCGGCCAGGTCGATCACGACAAGTGGTTCGAGCTGCGCTATCAGACCCTGCGTCACGCCCAGCGGCTGGCGCAGTCCGAGCTGTTCGGCCTCACCGGCAGCCGCACCAGCCTGATTCCACACCAGCTCTACATCGCCCACGAGGTGGCCAACCGCTACGCGCCGCGTGTATTACTGGCCGATGAGGTCGGTTTGGGCAAGACCATCGAGGCCGGTCTGATCCTGCATCACCAGCTGCTCACCGAGCGTGCGCAGCGGGTGCTGATCGTGGTGCCGGAGTCGCTGGTGCACCAGTGGCTGGTGGAAATGCTGCGGCGTTTCAACCGTCACTTCAGCATCTTCGACGAGGCGCGCTGCGAGGCCATCGATGAGCAGGACGCACAGGGCAACCCCTTCGTCAGCGAACAGCTGGTGCTGTGCAGCCTGGAATTTCTGCGCGCCCATCCGCGCCGGGTCGAGCAAGCACTGGAGGGAGACTGGGATCTGCTGGTGGTGGACGAGGCGCATCACCTGCAATGGTCGGCGGATCGTGTCAGCGAGGAATACCGCATCATCGAGCGCCTCGCCGGCGTCACCCCAGGGGTGCTGCTGCTCACCGCCACACCGGAGCAACTGGGCAAGGAGAGCCACTTCGCCCGCCTGCGCCTGCTCGACCCGGACCGCTTCCCCGACTTCGCAGGCTTCGTTGAAGAAGAGAAGCAGTACGCGCCCATTGCCCACGCCGTCGAGGCCCTGCTCGGCGAAGAGACGCTGGACCCGGCGGCGCTGGAGACCCTGCGCCAGTCCGACGCCGAGGCCGACAGCCACCGCCTCATCGACACCCTGCTGGCCGACGACAGCCCGGCCGGGGAAAAGGCCTCCGCGCGCACGGCGCTGATCGACAACCTGCTCGACCGCCACGGCACCGGCCGGGTACTGTTCCGCAACACCCGCGCCGCGGTGAAGGGCTTTCCGCAGCGCCAGATCGAGGGCATCGCCCTGCCCCGGCCCGAGGCCTATGGGAAACTCGCCACCGACCACCCACAGGACCTGCTCTGCCCGGAGCGCCTCTACGCGACACAGGCCGCCGACGACCAGCCGCACTGGACGCGCATCGACCCGCGCGTGGACTGGCTGGATGCCCGGCTGATTGAGTTGAAACCGCACAAGGTGCTGGTGATCGCCGCCAGCGCGCACACCGCGCTGGAGTTGGCGCAGGCGCTGAAGGCCCGCAGCGGTATCCATGCCGCGGTGTTTCACGAGGGTCTGAGCATCATCGAGCGCGACCGCGCCGCCGCCTGGTTCGCCGATAGCGAGGCGGGCTGTCAGGTGATGATCTGTTCCGAGATCGGCAGCGAGGGTCGCAACTTCCAGTTTGCCCATCACCTGGTGCTGTTCGACCTGCCGCTCAACCCGGATCTGCTGGAACAACGCATCGGCCGCCTCGACCGCATCGGCCAGCGTGAGACCATCCAGATCCACGCGCCCTATCTGCAGGGCAGTGCGCAGGAAACCCTGTTCCACTGGTACCAGCACGCGCTGTCCGCCTTCGAACACACCTGCCCCGCCGGGCACAGTGTGTTCGTGCAGGTGAAGGACAATCTGCTGCACTGCCTGCAAGGTGCATCTCCGTCAGACATCGAACGCCTCATCGACGACAGCCGCGAGCTGCATGCGCAGTTCACCACCGCGCTGCAAAACGGCCGTGACCGGCTGCTGGAATACAACTCCTGCCGCCCCGGGATCGCCAACCGCCTCAAGCAACAGGCGCAGGCGGCGGACCGCCACAGCGAGCTACCGGACTATCTCGACGCTATCTTCGACTGCTTCGGCGTGGACACGGAAATACACAGCACTTGCAGTTATGTTCTGCGCCCCGGCGAGCACATGCAAGCACCGCTGCCCGGGCTCAGTGACGAAGGCATGACCGTCACCTACGACCGCGATACCGCACTGGCCTTCGAGAACATGCAGTACCTGACCTGGGAGCACCCCCTGACCCGCACCGCCATGGACATGGTGCTGAGCAGCGAGCTGGGCAATACCGCACTCACGGCCATCAAGTACCGCGGCGTCAACAGCGGCACCCTGCTGATGGAATGCCTGTTCATTCTCGAATCGGCCTCCAGCGAGCGACTCAACAGCGCCCGCTACCTGCCGCCCACCTGCATCCGCGTGCTCATCGACCAGGACGGCCAGCGTCATGACGACGCCATGACGCACACGGCCATCAATCGCGCGCGGCAGAGCGTGGAGCGCGAAACGGCGGCGCAAGTGATCCGCAGCCAGCTCGATGTGCTGAAGGGAATGGCCAAGACCGCCGAGGCACAGGCCGCCGAGGAGACGCCGACTATTTTACGTGAGGCGCTGAGAAAGACCCGCGATACCCTGCAGGGCGAGATCCAGCGTCTCAAGGCCCTGCAGCGGGTAAATCCCAACGTGCGCGATGAAGAGATCCGCTATTTCGAGGAGCAGTGGATGGCGCTCAGTCTGGCGCTGGAATCCGCTTCGTTGAGGCTGGATGCCCTGCGGGTGATTGTTGCGGTGTGATCTGTTGTAGGAGCGGGCCATGCCCGCGATGGGTGGGCGGGAAAACAGTAAATCTATGGAATCGGCTTCAGCCGCGATTAAAGGTTAGATTCATTCGCGGCTGAAGCCGCTCCCACAAATTCATCACGCTTTTCCGGGGAGTGGGCCTTGCCCGCGAGGCTTTTCCACGCACGGGAAATTCAACGCAAAGGTCGCAAAGACGCAGAGGCCGCAAAGAAAATACAAGAAAATCTCTGCGTCCTTTGCGTCTTTGCGATCTTTGCGTTTGATTGCTGTTTCACGATAATCCATCGCAGCCATGGCCCACTCCGTCATAAACGGCTACAGCGGAAACACCGCATGCAGCTCGGGCATAACCACTTTTGTTTTCTTCAGTCGGGCGGCAAAACTCTGCATCACATCTTCTTCGCCATGCACCAGGTAGGTGGTGTGCGGTTTACCCGTCTTGCCATGCCAGGCCAGCAGTTGTTCGCAGTCGGCGTGGGCGGAGAATCCACCAATGGTATAGACCTTCGCACGTACCGGGATGTCCTCGCGGAAGATGCGTACAGTCTTGGCACCATCGACGATGCGCCGCGCCAGGGTGCCTCGCGCGGCATAGCCAACAAATACCACACTGCTGTCCGTGCGCCACAGGTTGTGCTTGAGGTGGTGGCGCACCCGTCCGCCGGTACACATACCGGAACCAGCGATGATCACGGCGCCGCCGCCGATGCGGTTGATGGCCATGGATTGCGCGGTTTCCCGGCTGAAGTGCAGGCCGCGAAAGGAAAAGGGATCATGCCCATCGGCATAAAGCTGGGCGGTGTCCGCATCGTAGCATTCGGGATGGCGACGAAAGATTTCAGTGGCGGATATGGCCATGGGTGAGTCGAGGAACACCTGCATCGAGCCGGGCAGCCGACTCGCCAGCACGGCCTCGCGCAGGCAGTAGAGGATCTCCTGCGTGCGTTCCAGGGCAAAGCTGGGGATCACCACGTTGCCGCCACGACGGAAGGTGTCGTCGATGGCATCGTAGAACTCTTCCACCGACGGCTGCAGCTGTTTGTGGCGCCGGTCGCCGTAGGTGGTTTCCATCACCACGGTGTCCGCACTGGGCGGGTGTACGGGGTCACTCAGGATGGCCCGCCCGCCATAGCCCAGATCACCGGAGAACAGTACGCGCTGGTGGCGGTCATCTTCTTCCAGTTCCAGCAGGATATTGGCCGAACCGAGGATGTGACCGGCGTCAAAGAAGCTGACGCGGATATGCCGGCCCAGCGTCAGCGGTTTTTCGTAGCGCGCCTTGCGGCCGAAGTAGTCCAGTGCGTCGAGGGCATCGAGAGTGGTGTAGAGGGGCTGGATGTCGGCACGGTGATTGCCGTGACGGGCGGCCTTGCGTGCCTGATAGGCGGCCTCTTCTTCTTGCAGGTGGGCGGCGTCCAGCATCACCAGCCGGGCCAGTTCCCGGGTCGCGGCGGTGGTGATGATCTCGCCCTTGAAGCCGCTCTTGGCCAGCAGGGGAATGCGTCCGCAGTGGTCGAGGTGAGCGTGGGTCAGTAGCAGGTAGTCGATGTCGGCAGGGTCGAAGCCGAAAGGCTGGCTGTTTTCCTCGTTCAGTTCCCGCCCGCCCTGGTACAGGCCGCAGTCGATGAGGATGCGTTTTCCCGCGCACTCGATGAGATGACAGGAGCCGGTGACGCCACGATCGGCGCCGTGGAAAGAAATTTTCATCAGCCTTCCTCGTGTCACGGAGTCTGATTCAGATTACGCCTCTTTTTGTTGTCGCGATAGCATCGGCAGTGTTAATCCAAGCATTGCATAAGTTCGTGCGCAAACAGCGGGCAACGCGTGATGCGGGATCGTACCGCGAGAATCAACGCAAAGAACGCAGAGGCGCAGAGGACGCAAAGAAAACCCTTTTCAAGAACCTTTACGTCCTCTGCGCCTCTGTGTTTCATGCCATTCCGGCGACTACCTCGGATTTCACTTCGTCCCATCAGGTCGATGCATTCTCTGTGTCCTCTGCGCCTCTGTGGTGAACACCTGCGCCCAAGGTAAAGTAGAACGTCGCCCCCTTGCCCTCTTCGGCCTCTGCCCAGACTCGGCCACCATGCCGGTTGACGATCCGCTGCACGGTGGCCAGGCCAATGCCGGAGCCCTCGAATTCACTGCTGGAATGCAGTCGCTGAAAGGCCGCAAAGACTTTGTCGAGATATTTCATGTTAAAACCCACACCATTGTCTCTGACAAAAAAGACCTGCCCCTGATCCTGATCCTGGTGCATGCTGCCGAACTCAATGTGTGAATTGTCCTGCTTGCTGGTGTACTTCCAGGCATTGCCCAACAGATTGTCGAGCAGTATACCCAGCAAACGGCGGTCGCCCTCCACCATCCTGTCAGGCTCCACGCTGACCAGAACCTCACGCCCGGGTGAGGATTCCTGCAATTGCCGGAGGATGTCGTTTGCCAGCACACTCAGATCGACCGGGTGACAGCTGAACTCTCCACGCGTTACCCGTGACAGTTGCAGCATGTCGTCAATCAGTTTACCCATATGCTGGGTGCCGATCCGTACGCGCTGCAGATAGCCCGTGGCGGTTTCATCGAGCTGCTCAGCATAGTCTTCCAGCAAGGCCTGCGAAAAACCGTCGATGGCGCGCAGTGGGGCACGTAGGTCGTGGGAGACAGAATAGGCGAAGGATTCCAGCTCCTGATTGCTGGTGCGCAATTCCGCAGTACGCTGCTGTACCTCCCGTTCCAGCTGGTCGCGCTGATGGCGAATCGCCTGTTCGGCCGCCTGTCGCTCCAGCTCGGCGGCAGCACGCGCAGCGAACATTTTCAGGATAGGCTGTAGCGTCTGGCTGTCTTCCAGGGGTTTATCATCGATAATACCCATGATACCGATGGTGCGCCCTTCGCCATCCAACAGCGGAGTGCCGATAAAGCTTTCGGCATGGGTGATAGTGGCCAGGCCGCAGCAGTCATCACCAAACCGTTCGCCCAGATGTTCTTTGATGATGAACACGCCGCCGTGCGCGATGGTCTCGCCGCAGGGGGAGTCGCTCAGTCTGCAGCAGTCCTTGCCCCCCTTTTTCGAGCCTTCCCGGGACCAGACTGCAAGGTTTTCTGCCACCTCTGGTCGGTCGGGCAGAAAGCGACACAGGAAGGCTTTGTGGGCATTGAACAGGGTTGCCACACCCTGCGCCAGGCGCTGGAAAAATGCCTCGCCCGACCCTGCCGCCGCCAGCTCACTCAATGCCTCCTCGATACGTTTGTGTTGGGTGATATCAGTAATGGTGCCCACATAACCCGCGATGTTTCCCGTGGCATCTCGCTCAGCCGTGGCCTGGGCCAGCACCCAGGTAATCCTTCCCTTTCCGCCGTCGGGTACATCCGGCCGTTGCAGGCGGCACTCGGTATAAAAAGGCGTTTGCATGCGCACCGCCTGTGACCATTCCTGAAACACCCGCTCGCGGTCATCGGCATGGATGGCCGCCACCCAGCCCTCACCCAAGGCCTGCGGCCCCGCCATGCCGGCCATGTCGAGCCAGCGTTCATTGACGTAGATGCACAGACCCTGCGCATCGGTACGAAAAATACCGACCGGCGAAATCTGTGCCAGGATGTGAAAGCGCTGTTCGTTTTCGCGCGCCGCCAGTTCCGCATGCTTGCGCTCACTGATGTCCTGCACCGTGCCAATGGAAGACAGGGGTCTTCCGTCTGCATCAAAATGTGTTTCACAACGCTCCTGGACGTACTTCAGCCGGCCGTCCTTCATCAGCAGACGGTGCTCAATTTCGTAGGGGAGACGATCCTTCAGCGAACTCAAATAGGCGGCATTAACCCGCTCGCGATCATCGGGATGAATGGTGTCAAGGAAGGCCTCGTAGGAGGCACCGAAGCGCTGCGGATCGATCTCGAAGATACGGAATACCTCGTCGGACCATTGCAGCTCGTTACTACGCAGATCCAATTGCCAGCTGCCCAGATGGGAAATGCGCTGGGCCTCGGACAGGCGTGCCTCGCTCTCACGCAGGTCCTGGAGCGCCAGCTCTTTCTCCGTAATGTCCTCGTGCATGAGGATGACTTCCTGCACCCGGCCACTGCTGTCCTTGATCGGATAGATAAAGGAGCGTACACAAAACCTGCGGGGCGGAAGCTCGACTTCCGGCGTCTCCGCCGTCAGGTAATCGACGCGGGGAATCTCCATCGCCTCACCGGCAAAGGCCTTCAGCACACTGGCCATGACGCCCTTGTCGATCAGCTGTCGGTCCTTGAGGAGGTTGTAGTTTTTCAGATTTTCGAGCTTCGCACCGGTCAGCCTTTCCAAGGCCGGATTGACCGCCAGGGTGCGCCCATCGGGAGAAAAGACCTGGATAGCAAAGGGCGACTGCTCGACCAGGTCACGGAAACGCTTTTCACTGCTTTGCAGGATTTCCTCGGTGCGCTGATGTTCAGTGCGATCGAGGATAATGGCGATGAAGACCGGCGGTGACGCATCACTGACCAGTTGCAGGCGCACCTCCACCGGATAGCAACTGCCATCCTTGCGCCGGTGGCGGGTTTCGAACACCTGCAGATTCTTTTCACCCGTCTGCAATGGCCGGACCAGCTGGGCAAATGCCTCATCGCTCAGGTCCGGTTTGAGATCACCGGCGGTGAGCGCGCGCATTTCCTCCATGCTGTAGCCCAGGTTTTTTAGCGCACCGCGTGAGACCTGGATGAACTTCAGCGTGTCGGCGTCGAAGAGATAGATTTCCTCGAAGGAGTCCGTGAGAATTCTCTGCAGCAGAGCATTTGCGTCTGGCGCTGTTGTTTGTATCGAATCGTCCATTATCCATCACTCCCTTGGGGCCGTTTCCGGGTGCTCATCCGGTAAAAAATCATACGGCCAAATCCCACAAATTCCGTAGAGTCGCTATTTCAGTCACGTTATAAGGCCACCAACACCCGCCCGAGATCCGCCATACCACCCTTCAGGTTGGTCTCGATCTCGGCCATGGTGATCTCTCCCTCGGCCTTGCCAGCGGCCCAGTTGGCCACCACCGCACAGCTGGCATAGCAGAGTGACAGCTCGCGGGCCAGTGCGGCCTCGGGCATACCGGTCATTCCCACCAAGTCGCAGCCATCGCGCTGCATGCGCTGGATCTCGGCGCGGCTCTCCAAGCGTGGCCCTTGGGTGGCACCATAGGTACCGCCATCGACCATCTCGACACCGGCGCGCGCCGCCGCCTGCAGCAGGCGCTGGCGCAGCGCCTCGCAATAGGGCTCGGTGAAGTCGATGTGGGTGACGTGGTCCAGGTCGTCCACGAAAAAGGTGCTGGTCCGACCCCAGGTGTAATCAATAATCTGATCCGGCACCGCCAGTACCCCCGGTTCCATGGCTGCGGTAATACCGCCGACGGCGGCGACAGCGATGACCTCACGGGCACCGAGTTCATGCAGGGCCCAGATATTGGCGCGGTAATTGACCCGGTGTGGCGGCAGGTGGTGGCCATAACCGTGGCGGGGCAGGAACAGTACCTCCTGGCCGAACAGCGTACCGCGGGTGATGGGGCCGGAGGGCTCGCCAAAGGGCGTGTGCACATTTTCCTGAGCATGAACCTGCAGCAGCTCGGGGGAAGCCAGACCGGTGCCGCCGATAACGGCCAGCTGTGTCATTCGATTCTCCTCGCAGAATTTTTGTTTGTTACAGACCTTTCACGGCAAAGATACCCGGTGCATTGCGCAGATAGTCCTTGTAGTCCATGCCATAGCCGAACACATAGCGGTCTTCCACCACCAGTCCAACGTAATCGGCCGCTATGCCCTGCTTGCGCATATGCTGCTTTTCTACCAGCGCGACGCTCTCCACGCTGGCTGCACCCTGTGCGCGACAGTGCTCGACAATGGCCGCCAGAGTGTAGCCCTCGTCGAGAATGTCATCGACAACAATTACCGCGCGGCCTTGCAGCGCATGCCCGGGTTCGTGCAACCAGTGCAGCTCACCACCTTGGGTCTCGCCGCGATAGCGGGTGGCGTGCAGATAATCGCTCTGCAGCGGGAAGTCCATACGCTGCAACAGACCGGCGGTAACGATCAGACCACCGTTCATAACGCACAGGATGAGCGGATCGCGGTTTTCGTAGTGCGCCGTGATCTGCTCGGCGAGACGGTCCAGCGCGGCCTCCACCTGTTCGGTGGTGAACAGGCAGTCGGCCTCGGCGCGCACCCGGCGGATCTCCGCCAGCAGTTCTTCGGTATCGGAGGATGTCATTGTTAGTGGCAGGAAGTTATTGGCAAGAATCAGTAGGTGAAAGTAACGGTGTCTTCGTCCATGGCTTCGCTGATGATATAGGCTGCACCCACGGTCTCACAGATTTCCGGGATCTGTTCATCGCCCCACAGCTCCAGATTCGAGGTACAGACTTTCAGTTTGACGCCAGCCTCGACGGCATCACGAATCAGGTCCAGCACCGTCTTGTCGTTGCCCTGCTGAAAGTGCAGGGCCGCGGCGACACCGGGCGTGGCCAGCTCACCGGCACGCCCGGTAAAGAGCATCTCCACATCGTATTCCATGGCCGCCGCGACACTGGCCTGGAGGAAAGGGGTGCCCAGTTCCGAGGGATTTGATAGGTCTGTATTCATTAGAATTATCAGGAGCTTATCAGCCATTTCTCATCCTCTTTATCAGACAGGGTATTCAAAGCATCTTGCCGTAGGAGCGGCTCCACAGGCCGCGACTTTGGTTGGTAAACGATCGCGGCCTGCGGAGCCACTCCTACTCGGCCGACTTCACGGTCACACCGTCCGGCAGATGAACGGTGGATGTCGGGAAGGCCATCTCTGCACCGTACTGCGCAATGATATCAGCGATCTTCAGCAGCACGTCCTGCTTGATCTCGTGGAACGCCGTCCAGCTGGTGGTCTTGGTAAAGGTATAGACGAAGAAGTCCACCGACGACGGCGCGAAGCTGACGAAATTCACCATCAGGGTCTGTTGCGTGTCGATGGCCGGGTGCGCCTTCAGCATGGCCTCCACGTCACGCACGATATCAGCCATGTGGGCAATGTCTTCGTAGCGAATGCCGATAGTTTCATAGATGCGCCGGTTGGTCATGCGCGAGGGGTTTTCCACCGCGATGGTGGCGAAGATGGAATTGGGGATGTACAGGGGGCGCTTGTCGAAGGTGCGAATGCGTGTCTGCCGCCAGCCAATCTGCTCCACCGTGCCTTCGATTTCACGATCCGGTGAACGAATCCAGTCACCCACGGAAAAGGGTCGATCGAGGTAGATGATCAGGCCGCCGAAGAAATTGGCCAGCAGATCGCGCGCGGCGAAACCCACCGCGATGCCACCCACGCCACCGAAGGCCAGTACACCGGCGATGCTGAAACCCAGGGTCTGCAGGACCACCAATGCAGCGGTAATCAGCACCGACAGACGCAGCAGCTTGGCGATGGCGTCCAGGGTGGTGACATCCACCGGTTCGTCGCGCATCTTGCGCAGCTCGATGATGTTGACCTCGACCTGGCGAATGAAGCGCACCAGAAACCAGGCCAGGATGACGATCACCAGAACCTCGCGCGCCGGCTCAATGAGCTCGAACATGGTGGCCGTGGTCTGCCGGGCCGTCAGCTCGGCGGCATAGCTCAGACCCAGTACCCAGATCAGCAGGCTGAGCGGGCGCCGGAGAGCCGCCAGCAGTGCATCGTCCCAGGGATTGGCCGTCTTTTGCAGGCGTTTCGCCAAGCGGCTGAGAATGCGGCGCTGGAGAAAATCGGCGAGCAGCACCAGAAACACCACCACGAAAAGCTCACCGATCCACTGGTTCTCGCCCTGAAAAATACTCAGATCCATTGCCTGTCTCACGCTGCGGGAAAGACGCCATGATAGCGAAAAAGCGGTCAGCAATACTATGCTGGTAGTCCATCAAGCTTATATTGGTGGACCACTGGTTGGCGGCCCAGCGCCTGCGGCATATACTCGGCTCAGACTAGCGACTTCCAGCGGGTCTTACCCAAGGTTCCCTTTATGTTCCCTGCCATGCCGTTAAAAATCGTTCGCCCACCCCTGCACCTGCTGCTGCGCACGCTGCCGGACACGGTACACAGCGAGGTCTTCGCACGCCTGTTCAACCATCTGCTCAAGGGACAATACATGGCCGAGCAGTTGGGTGACCTGGAAGGTAAGCGGCTGTGTCTGTCCATCACCGATACCCGCAGCGAGCTGTTGTTCGTGATTCGCGGACAGCGCTTCGTACGCCTGCCGAAAGGGGATTCATCGGCCGCCTGGGACGTGCGCATCGCCGGCCGTCTGGACGACTTCTGGCTGCTGGTCACGCGCAGCGAAGACCCGGACACCCTGTTTTTCCATCGCCGTCTGGTGCTGGAGGGTGAGACCGAGACCGGCCTCTACATCAAGAACATGCTGGATGCCCTGGATTTCGACTGGGACGCCCACTTCGAGGCCGTACTGGGCTCACGCCTCGGGCCACTGGCCGGGCGGGCCGTACGTCGCCTGAAGCTGGAGCAGCGCTTTGGTGGCAACGCCCTGCCCCCATAGACCCGGGACAATCGATGCTTGTGCGCAGAGCGCACACTACACCTGCCAGTAGCATGCACCGTACGCACGATGATTCCAGCTGAATAACACTACACTAGGCCTTCAGCCGCTCCTGCACCAAGGTGGTGGTGCTGCGAAAATCCACCTTGCCACTGCCCATCTTCGGCAGTTCGTCGAGCACCACGAAATGCTTGGGCATGGAGATAGGCGGCAGACGTTTGCCCAACGCCTTCAGCAGGGACTTCTGGTCGACCTCCTCCGACACAGCGACGGCCAAAACGGCGCCCTTGCGGACATCCGGCAGCTCCACGACACAACACTCCACACCCTCTGGCAATAATGTTTCCAGCTCCATCTCCACACGCACCAATGAGACCATTTCCCCACCGATCTTGACGAAACGCTTCAGGCGGCCACGGTGCCACAGGTAGCCGTCTTCATCGAGCATGCCCATGTCGCCGGTTTCGTACCAACCGTTGTTGATGTGCAGGATGGTTTCCTCCAGGTCGTCGAAATAGCCCTTCATCACCAGGTCGCCCTTGACCAGGATCTTGCCCTCCTCACCGGCCGGCAGATCCTCGCCACTGTCGACATCGACGATGCGCACCGTCACGCCCGGCAAGGGCCTGCCGATGCTGCCGGGCTTGTTGTGGCCGGGCAGATTGACGGAGATCACCGGGCTGGTCTCGGTGGCGCCATAGCCCTCGAAGGTGGCGACGCCGTGCTGGCTTTCGTAGCCTTCACGCAACTTGTCGGGCATCTTGTCGGCGCCCACCACGACGATGCGCAGGGAGCTGAAATCACCGGGCTTGGCGGCGCGCAGGTAGCTGCTGAGAAAGAACGGCGTGGCAATGGCGATAGTGGGTTTTTCGTCACGAATGATGCCCGCCACGGTCTTGAATTCCAGCGGATTGCCGTAGGTGACGGCCGTGGAAGCACTGCACAGGGGTAACCAAAAGTTGGCGGTCTGGCCGAAGACGTGGAACAGCGGCAGGATGGCGAGAAAGACGTCGCTGTCCTTGATCTCGATGGCCTCCTGGATGGCCTGGACATTGCTGCCGATGTTGCGGTGCGTCAGCTCCACACCCTTGGGTGCCTTTTCGCTGCCACTGGTGAACAGGATCACCAGGGTGTCGTCCTTGTGGCCCTGGTGCAGGGTGCTCAACAACCACGACGTAGGCAGCGCCG
Source organism: uncultured Gammaproteobacteria bacterium (assembly GCA_913009875.1). Classification (GTDB taxonomy): domain Bacteria; phylum Pseudomonadota; class Gammaproteobacteria; order SZUA-152; family SZUA-152; genus DRQN01. The sequence continues at coordinate 19,666 of CAJVYS010000035.1, forward strand.
CCTGCAGCGCGGCGCGCAGCTTGTCGAAACCCGTGACTTCCTTCATCAGGTCATCGACGAACAGCATATCGTCCATCTCCGGGCAGCCGACCTTTTCCAGCACCCCGCGTGAGGTGATCACCGTCTTGAAACCGCAGCGCGTGCGTGCATAGCGGATATTGTCCGCAGCACCGGTGGAATAGTTGATCATCACGGGCACCTTGCCGCACATCACCAGCGCCAGTACCGTGAGCATGCAGCCGGCCGAGGTGGGGATCATCACGCCCACGTAGCCGTCATCGATACGACGGAACTTGCGCGCCAGAATCAGGCTGCCAATCAACGCCCGGCTATAGGTGAGGCGCTTGCCGGTGGAACGATCCACCAGGGCCATCTTGTTTTTGTTCTGTTTCGCTACCCGGACAAATTGCTGGTGCAACAACATAATGCCTACGCTCCCGTATCTGATTCGGCTTCCCTAGAGGTAATCAGGATGCAGTCGGTCTGTCAGCGTTCAGGAACGCTGCATCCTGATTTATTACCTTGATGGAGTACTTAAAGCGTCTACCCTCGCCTTTTCCGGCGCATTTTTCAATCCCGCCATGCATCTTTTCCGTGCGCCCGAGTCTGTGGCACCATGGCGTAAAAAAACAACGACTCGTCTTGATGGCGAAAACGGGGGGAAGTATGAAAAGCGGCGAAAAACGCGCCTTGCTGGCGGTGTTAGGTGGGGGAATCGGCATTCTGGCGCTAACGGTCTATCTGGAAAGCCAGTATCAACAACGCGAGGGGCGGATCGACCGCATCCATGCAGAAAGGAGCAAGACCGTCGCCCCCAAGCCCTCGCCGACAGGGCTGGATACACGCGTCATTCCCAAGGGACTCAACCCTCTGGACCTACCGGACGCCGACGGCCACGGTGCGACCTTGTTGACCCTGTATTGCGTGCAATGCCACGACCTGCCCACACCCCTGATGCACAGCGCCGGGGAATGGCCGGCCATCATCGACCGCATGCAGGGACACATGGCCTCACACCACGGTGGCATGCTCGCCCATGTCATCATGCCCTCGCAGAAAGACTGGCAGACACTGCGCGGCTATATGACGGACAACGCCCAGATACCTCTTGATCGCAGCCAGTACACAGACCTCGACAGCCCCGAGGGCCAGACCTTTCAGACCCTCTGTTCCCAGTGCCACGCCACACCCGCGCCGTCACAACACACGGCGCGCGAATGGCCGCGCATCGTCCTGCGCATGAAGGCGCACATGCGCAATGCCGGAAAGGATGTGCCGGACGCAGAGACCACACAACAAGTGGTCAGCTATCTCCAAAAACACAGCAAGCCGGAAATGCAGAAATCCTGATGTCAGTACGTCACATCGTCATGCCGGATACCGGACCAAGCTTTATTGTTCCGGCATCCAGAAAACCGTTGAAGCCGTGGAAATATGGAGCATATCACCCAATCAAACCAAACTTGTTTTACCGCAGCACGGTGTAACAAGAAAATAATAGTAGGTTGGGGTGAACGTTTTTTGTGAACCCCAACATGCCTGAGCAGCGAGCCGCCACCAATGTCATGCTCATGTCGGGGTTCGTCCCTCACCCCAACCTACTGCGCTCAATGGCAATAATCAGTGAGCACTGCCGAAGGACAGATCCACGGTATAGGGCGGCAGCGGAATCCCGGCAATCTTGCAAGCCTGATACACGACCCCGTGCGGAAACAGTGAATACAGATAACGCTTGCCGCCCTGCTTTTTGTAGCGGCTGCTGAGCTTCTTCAGCACCAGCCGGGCACTGCAGGAAAAACCGTTTTCCTCACAGCTCTCGCGCAGGAAATGGATGACCTCCCAGTGCGCCGGAGTCAGCGTGAGCCCCTCCTCCGCCGCAAGCGCCAAGGCCTGGGTCTCAGTCCATTCCTCTCGACCTTCTTGCGCTAATAGGTCGTTCGTTGTGCGTGCCATCATCGTGGTCATGGGAATTTCTCCTCAAATTATCGATTTTTGAGCAAGGTAGCCCGGATGAAGCGCAGCGTAATCCGGGGCGTGTGATATCGCCCCATCCCGGATTCCACTTCGTTTCATCCAGTCTTCCGATCACCTCTCCTGCCATAAACGTAGACCAATCCCCGCACATTTCCATAGCAATTTAGTAAGTTAATTTTTCTGTGGTTATTTCCAACCTGAGCCCAGAACAATTCAAGAGCTGCAAACCCAGGCAGTGCGACTCCCTAAAACAGTCGTAGCACGGCCTGACGCCATCGAAAAAGTGGATTATTGTTGCCAATATTATCACCTACACCATACGATATAATGATTACTGGCCACGCCAGAACAATGGGGCTAAGGCTGCAGATTGAGGATTGGATGTGAGTTATTTCGATATAGGTCTGTTGCCCTCCGGACATCTACACGGCTTTTCATCGGCAACGGCCGACGTAACAGACAATAAGGGACAAATTACCGCCATCGAGCGGGCATTTTCACGCAGTGTGGGCGAGGGGCTGTTTTCGCTCGCGGCCATTAAAATCAGTACGGACCTCTCCCCATCACTGCAATACTGGCGCAATTTTTCCTGCCAATATCTGAGTGAACGCTGCCTGCTAAGCCCGGCGGAGCCGCACCGGCCAGACCCCATCGAAGCCTTCACGGAAGACGAAACCGCGCCCTTGCTGCGAAGCGCTCCGCCCATGCGCGGGGCCGAATATCTCTCCGCCACGGTGTTACAGGATCTCCGCAGCCTGCTGGATCATTGGGTCTGTGAACAGATTCAGGCATTCGGCGGACTTGATACCTTTCTGGTCAAAAAGGCGCCGCGCTGGCATCAGGTGGGCCGGGTCTGTTTTCATCTGGCGGAAAACAAAAATGATCCGGATTATCCTTTCGCCTTCATGGCGACCTATGCGCCCGAACTCTCGGCACAGGGCCGTGTTCGTCATCAGCCGCTCAGCCGCGCCTTGCAGGAGTACGCGGGAGCGAAAAACAAAAAGGCATTGATCCGCCTGCTGTCGCCGGTACAGCTTGTCGCTGAATCCAGCCCCGTGATCAAGGCGCTGGTCGATACGGGCGACCTCTATCACCCGCTGGCCTGGTCACCCGGCGAGGCATACGCGTTCCTCAAGGATGCCACGCTGTACGAGCAGTGCGGCGTGGTGGTTCGGCTGCCGAACTGGTGGAAAAAACGCCGCCGGCCGCGGGTCGGCATCACCATTGGCGAAGACAAAAAGAAAAACTTCAACGCCGACTCGCTGCTCGATTTCAAACTCCATATCGCCCTCGGTGACGAAAAACTCAGCAAGGCCGAGCTGAAAAAACTGCTGGCGGCGGAGAATGGCCTCACCTTTATCAAGGGCCAGTGGGTCGAGGTGGATCAGGAGAAACTGAGCGAGGCCCTGGCCCACTGGAAAACCGTGGAAGCAGAGGCGGGCATGGGCGGACTCACCTTTGCGGAGGGAATGCGCCTGCTGGCCGGCGCGCCCGCCGATCTGGGCCACGACGAGATAGAAGAGAGCCGCGAATGGTCGTTTGTCCAACCCGGCAAGTGGCTCTCTTCACAGCTGGAAGCATTGCGCTCACCGGCCCAAATGAAGGCCGCCAATCCCGGCAAGGCCCTCAAGGCGTCACTCCGCCCCTATCAACAGGCCGGGGTGAACTGGCTGCGGCTACTCTCCCGGCTCGGTTTGGGGGCCTGTCTGGCAGATGACATGGGACTGGGAAAAACCATGCAGATCATCGCCTTGCTGCTGGTCGAAAAAAAGCGCCTCAGTGAACGCCCTGCCCTGCTGGTGCTTCCCGCTTCCCTGCTGACCAACTGGCAAGCCGAGCTGGCACGTTTTGCCCCTTCGCTACGCTGTCTGTTTCTGCACAGCTCCCAGTTCGACAAAAAACGCAATAAAACATCCAACAAAAAATCGATGGCGGCCCTGGCCGATGATCCCACGGCCCTGAACGACATCGACCTCGTTTTGACCACCTATGGCACACTGATGCGCCAGGAATGGCTGCAACAACAGCACTGGCAATTGTTGATACTGGACGAGGCCCAGGCGATCAAAAACCCGACCTCCCGACAGACCAAGGCCGTCAAACAGATCAAGGCCACGTCACGCATTGCACTGACGGGAACGCCGATAGAAAACCGCCTCTCTGACCTCTGGTCGCTATTCGATTTTCTCAATCCCGGCCTGCTGGGATCGGCCAAACGCTTCAAGGGGTTTGTGAAGTCACTCGCCGAGCGCGAACACGATCAATATGCGCCCCTGCGCAATCTGGTCAGCCCCTACATCCTGCGCCGGATGAAAACAGACCGCTCCATCATCAGTGATCTGCCGGAAAAAACCGAACTCTCCGCCTATTGTGGCCTGAGCAAAAGCCAGGCGGCCTTATATCAGCGGACCGTCACCGAGCTGGCGAAGGCCATTGAAAACCTGGACGGCATGAAACGACGCGGCCTGGTGCTCGCCTACCTGATGCGTTTCAAGCAGATCTGCAACCACCCGTCACAGCTGCTGGGCGATGGTGAATACAATCCCAAATACAGTGGTAAGTTTCAGCGCCTGGCGGAACTCTGTGAAGAGATCGCCTCGCGCCAGGAAAAGCTGTTGGTGTTTACCCAGTTCCGTGAAATGACCGCGCCACTGGCCGACTTTCTGGCCCGGCAATTTGGCCAGCCAGGCCTGGTGCTGCACGGCGGCACCCCGGTCAAACAACGGCAAAAGCGGGTCGAACGCTTTCAGGACGAGGCAGGGCCACCCTTTTTCATTCTCTCCCTCAAGGCCGGTGGCACCGGCCTCAATCTGACCCAGGCATCACACGTCATCCACTTTGATCGCTGGTGGAACCCGGCTGTGGAGAACCAGGCCACGGATCGCGCCTTTCGTATCGGCCAGAAAAAAAATGTGCTGGTGCATAAGTTCGTCTGTCAGGGGACAATAGAAGAGAAAATAGACGCCTTGATCACTGAAAAAACGGCCCTCGCCACGGATATTCTGCAAGGCGGCGCCGAAACGCTGCTGACCGAGATGGACAACGACGCACTGATCGATTTGGTTTCACTCGACATCGAGAAGAGTCAGGTTTGATTGAAGTAAATTGACGTTAAAGAGGAGAAAAGAGATGGCTTATGGTGGTTATGGTGGGTGGTCCAAATATGTACCGGTGGCGAAACGGCGCGCCAAGGCCGTCAAGGCGATGCAGAAGCTGAGCAAAAAGGGGCAGAAGATTGAGCCCATAAAGACCGAAGGACGCAAGATCGCGCGCACATTCTGGGGCGAGGCGTGGTGTGATCACCTGGAAAAATTCAGCGATTATGCAAACCGTCTGCCGCGCGGGCGTACCTATGTGCGCAACGGCTCGGTATGTCACCTCGCCATCTCAAAGGGCAAAATCGAGGCCATTGTCAGTGGCTCGGAACTCTATAATATCGACATCGATATCACCCCGTTGTCGGCAAGAAAATGGAAAAAGGTACGTGACCAATGTGCCGGCCAGATCGGCTCCATACTGGAGCTGTTGCAGGGGCGTTTTTCTGACAATGTCATGAAAATCGTCACCGACCCAAAGAACGGCCTGTTCCCCCAGCCCCGCGAGATAAAACTCGCCTGCGACTGCCCCGACTGGGCCGAAATGTGCAAGCACATCGCCGCCGTTCTCTACGGTGTTGGCGCCAGGCTGGATCATCAGCCTGAGCTGCTTTTTCTGCTGCGCAATGTCGACCAGGAAGCCTTGATCAGTGCAGAGCTGGATGTTGCATCGGCAACATCCGGAAAAGGAAAGCGGCGGCTGGCAACAACGGATCTTTCCAATCTGTTTGATATCGACATGGAAGAGCCTGTCAAACCGCGCCGTGAAAAAGTGGCTGTCAGGAAAAAGGCTATTGCGAAGAAAAAGGCGGCCGTAAAGAAAAAGACGAGTAAGAAAACCGCCAAAAAGAAAGTTGCCGTCAAGAAAACGTTTACGCCAACAGCGGCAGCCGTCCGCCGCCTGCGTAAACAGTTTGAGATGAACAGCTCTCAGTTTGCAGCCTTGGTTGGTGTCAGCCCACCGACGGTGGGCAACTGGGAAAATGGCAGCGGCAAACTCAAACTCCGCCAGCGCACCCTGGAGGCGCTGACTCAGGTAGCCAAACTGACGCCGCAGCAGGCCAGAAAAAAATTGAAACGTTGAGGCCTTTGCATAAGCAATATACCGAGAAAATCAAGACAGGAAGAGAAAACGGTTTGTTCACAGCAAATTGCCCCAGTTGCGAATCTCACGCTTTCAGCGGCTTATGACTTCATTTCAACCAATTGAAATATAACAACTATTCCGTGATATCGCACCTTGCCCTGCCCCCCCCCGCAGGCGCACACTCCACCCCGTCCGACAGCCTCTTAGGACAAGGAAAACTGTCCAGATCACACGATTAGCAGTATACTTGACAGTGTTATTGATCGTATTATTTGGTCTTGGAGGAAGATAATGAACACAGTGACGGCAAATGAACTGAAAACCAAAGGCATATCAGCCGTAGAGGCGCGCTTAAAGGTGGATGAAGAGGTGATCATCTCGGTACGTGGGCAAGACCGCTATGTGGTGATGGATCTTGATAAATACGCCAAGTTGCGTGAATACGAGCTGGCTATCGCCGTGCAAGAGGCCAAAGCCGATGTCGATGCAGGCCGCTGCACCGCTGAAAGTGTTGCTGAGCACATGCAACGGGTGACGGATGTATAGGCTTGTTTTCCCTGAGAGTTATGTTCGGCGAGCCAAAAAGTTTTTGAAAAAACACCCTGAGGTGCATAAGCAATACCAAAAAACGCTGGAACTGCTTGAGCTTAACCCTTACCACCCTTCACTCAGACTGCACGGCTTACAGGGTCGGCTCAAGGGTTTATCTTCAGTTTCAATCACGATGAGTTATCGTATCGTTCTGGAAATGGTGATACAGGATAATGACATTATCCTTGTCGATATTGGTCACCATGATCAGGTCTATTAACAGGCTATCGCTCCAACCTGCGCCCCAGGTTAGGATACGGGGATTAAAACCAACATAAAAAACCAACAACGCGTGTCATCAACAGCCTTCAATTACGTTACCGCAGAAAAGGCTCCTCTTTACCGGGCGGTGATGCGGGCATTCACCACGGCAAAGGCCCATTTCATCGTCCATCTGCGCCCGGAGGAAGTGGTTGAACGACTGCCCCCTGATAACGGCGGCTCACCGGAGGAAATACCGGCAGCCCTCGAACAACTGGTCGCCTGGGGAAACCTGCTGGCACAGCCCGATACCGGCCGCGTGACCACGGTAGAAGATTTCTACCGCGCCCGTCATCTCTACCAGCTCTCCCGTCAGGGCGAGGCCGCCGAAGCGGCGCTGGCGACGTTCGATGAATTACTGGGCCGTCGTGGGGCCTTGCAGGCGGTGGCGCTGCGGGATATCCGCGACACCCTGGCCGCCCTCGAACAACTCTGCCGTGAAACCGGATCGGATACCGAGCCTGATGCGGGCCGGGTTCACGCCCTGTTGCGCGACCTGAGCCGGGTGTTCGAGGATCTGGCCGACAATGCCCAGGCCTTTATGGCGGGCCTGGGACGCGCCCTGGATCTGCGCAGTATCGATCGTGATGCCTTTCTTGCCTACAAGGAAAAGGTCATCGACTATCTCAAACGCTTTATCGGTGACCTGGCGGTGCTCTCCCCCGACATTGCCCAACTCATACGCAAGCTGGACGGCCCCATCGAAAGGCTTTTGATTCTGGTCGCAACGCGTGAAGCGGAAGACCTGGCGCCCGATGCGGCACTGGCTGCGGAGTCAACGGACAAACAGCCTCACAAACAACCCGTAGAACAAACCCTGCATCACTGGCGTGGCCATTGGCAGGGGCTGCAGGCCTGGTTTAGCGGCAGCCAGGGCCACCCCTCCCAGGCCTCGGTGCTCCAGTCCAGTGCCCGGCACGCCATCTTGCTGTTGCTGGAAGCCGTGGTACGGCTGAACGAAAAAAGACTCGGCCGCAGCGACCGCTCCGCAGATTTTCGCACCCTGGCGGGCTGGTTCATGCAATGCGAAGACGATGGCGAGGCCCACCGCCTGTGGCGCGGCGTATTCGGCCTGGCGCCAGCACGCCATCTCAGCATCGATGAAGAGACCCTGGCTGCGCGCGACCAGGCACCGGTTTCACCGCAAAGCTCATGGTGGAACGCGCCACCGCTCACCATCAATCCCCGCCTGCGCGCGACTGGCAGTTATGCCCGCCGCGGCGCCACGGCGCAAATCCGCGACCGGCGTAAAGAGAAGGCACAACTGGCAAAACAGATCGCCCGGGAGAGTGAAGAGGCGCGGCAGGCGCGCCGTCATCTGGCCACGGGTGAAACCACCACGCTCAGCGCCATCGGCGAACTGGATGAAGGGAGCTTTCGTTATTTTTTGCAACTCCTGGGCGAAGCCCTGGCCGCAGCTGAAAACACCGAAGCGGCGATTTTCACCACCACCGGTGACGGCGCGATAGAGATCGAAATGAGACCACTGGCCATCGATAAGCACGCCAACATCAGCACCCCTATCGGCACCTTCTCCGGACGTGATTACCAGATTCGCATCACCGACCGGGAAGACCGTCCATGAGCACTGTGGGCAGTCACCTCATCGATGTCCTCGAACGTAACCGCCAGGACGAACAGCAACGGGCGTTGCGCAGCCTGCTCGCCCGCCCCATGCTGCTACACACCGACCCCGCTTATCCCCTGGTACGCAAACATGCCGACGCACTGCGTCACTGGCTGACTCGCGAGACCGGCTGGGCGCTGATCGTGGAAGATGATTTCGCCCGCCTGCGCAAACGCATTGCCGACCATGGCGACACCACCCGTCCCGCCCGATTGCGCAAGCCGGCCGCCTCACCCCCCTTCAGCCGCCGCCGTTACACCCTCACCTGTCTGGCATTGGCGGAACTGGAGCGGGGAGAGGCGCAGATCACCCTCGGCCGGCTCGGCGAAGCCATCCGCCAGGGTGCGGCGGATCCCGACCTCAAGGCGCTGGGACTACAGTTCGCCCTGGAGGAACGCAGTGAACGGCGCGACCTGGTGGCCGTGGTTCGGCTCCTGCTTGAACTCGGCGTGCTCAGCCGCGTGACGGGTGACGAGGAGTCGTTTGTCCATGCCCAGCAGGACGTGCTCTACGATGTCAATCGCCGCCTGCTCTCGGCACTGCTGGTGGTGAGCCGTGGCCCATCGCTGGTGGAGAGTGAGTTGAGTACGGAACTGGCGACAGAACCGTCCGGGACGACCCGGCTGTCGCAACGCCTTGCCGCCGTCACTGAAGCCTTTGTACCCGACACGCCCGATGCACGCAACACCGCACTGCGCCGAAACCTTACCGCACGCCTGCTGGATGACCCGCTCGTCTACTGGAACGAACTCAGCGCTGAAGAACTCGCCTACCTCACCAGCCAGCGCCCGCACATCGCCCGCCGTATCCGCGAGGCGGTCGGGCTCATCGACGAGGTACGCGCGGAAGGGATGGCGATGGTCGACCCCACGGGTGAACTGAGCGACGAACGACTGCCCAGCGAAGGCACCGAAGGCCATGCCACCCTGCTGCTGGCAGACTACCTGGCAAGCCATCGCACGCCGCAACCTCTGGAAACACTACACACACAGATGCGACGCTGGATTGACGAATACCGCCGCTACTGGAAGAAAGCGGTACGTGAAAGCGGTGCCGAGGTGGAGCTATGCAATAACGCATTGCAACGACTGAGTGCGCTACGGCTGGTGGAAATTTCCACTGACGGGATCCAGGCGCTGCCCGCCATTGGCCGCCATGCGTTGGGTGAAACCACAATAACCGGCAAAACAGAGGGCACGTAAACACAGCTTGCGTAAGCTACCTGACAGCGGGTTGTCACTACGACCCTACAGATTTACTCGTCTCGTTTTGTTTCGATGGTCTATGTAGGATGTGGGTGAGCGGTAGCGAACCGCATCATTCGCGTTATTATGGAGGCACCGCCCTCGACCGATGCGGTTCGTGAAACTCACCACATCCTACACGGAATATCCAGGCTACCGGCACCTAGATCGGAAGAGCGTCGTGTAGGGAAAGAGTGTAGATCTCGGTGGTCGCCGTATCATTAAAAAAAAAACACAAAGTACATACTGAACAACATAAAACCGGAGCTGAATATCGACCACGCATCCTATCATAATCTGCTCCTCTTCAATACGACCACGTCACCTCCAATGGTACGACGCCCCGACCTCATGG
>CAJVYS010000036.1 GCA_913009875.1 uncultured Gammaproteobacteria bacterium
TTGAAATTTATTATTTTTTCAAGCAGAAGACGGCATACGAGATATATCAGTGTGACTGGAGTTCAGACGTGTGCTCTTACGATCTAAATACAACTATATGCAGTTCAACTATCAGGACTTCCGTGATCTGCGTGCGGAAGGGTTCACCCCAGGTACCGAACCCCTGTACAGCTTCTCCGCCAACGTCCTGCGCCTGTTCGTCTCGATCTGGTATTGAGCAAGGAATCCATCATGTCTACCACGCACCACACCCGTTTTTTCCCGACACACCTGCGACAGGGCCTGCACCGCCTCATGCTGGCGGCGTTGTTGATGCTGTCCATCGGCCTGCCGGCCATCGCCGTCGGGGCGCCCATCGGAGCCAGCACCGACAGCGCGCCAATCAACACACCCGCTCCCACGGCAGAGGCCCCGGCCGATGCCCCTGCCCCACAGGATCCGGCCAGCGAAGCGGCGGCGGTGAATCCTGAACCGGCACCCGCCCCAGCCGCCCTGCCTGTCCCTGCGCCGGAGCCAAAGCGCAGCCTCGACGCCCGCGTGCAGGATCTGAAAAAGCAGGCCAAGGCTCTCAACCGCGACCTGTTCATTCTCGAAGAGGAACTGCTGTTTCCCTCCAACACCCAGCTGGCGGTGTTCCTCTCCATCGACGTGGGCAACTATTTCCGTCTCGATTCGGTGCAACTAAAAATCGATGACAAAGAGGTCGCCAACCATCTTTACACCAAGCGCGAACTGGACGCCCTGCAGCGTGGCGGCGTGCAGCGTCTGTGGCTGGGCAACGTCAAGAGCGGTGAGCACGAACTCATCGCCACCTTCACCGGCCCCGGTCCCAACAACCGCGACTATCGCCGCGCCACCACGGTCAAATTCAAGAAGAGTGCGGCGGCCAAGTTCATGGAGCTGAAGATTCGCGACGTCACTTCCAAGCTACAGCCGGAATTCGTCGTCCGGGAATGGGAATAGGAACCGGAACAGCGCCTTGCCCATTACTATGTTCAGTGCCCTGAAATCCACTGCCAGTTCTTTGCTGCCAAACCTGCTGCTGGGCACCGTTCTGCTCGGCGCCGGCCTGCTGCTGCCGACACAAAGCCACGCCGATGACGGGCCGCGTGTGGTGCGTGACCTCTACTATGGTGAGGCTCTGTACCAGTTCTACCAGCAGAACTACTATTCCGCCGCCGTGCACCTGCTCACCGCGCGCGAGCGTGAACTGCTCCAGCACCACGACGCCGAGGCACAGCTGCTGCTGGGTGGCATCTACCTCTCCTACGGTCTGCACGACGACGCCGAGCGTCTGTTCATGGTATTGCTGGACGAGAAAAACAGCCCCGAGGTGCACGACCGCGCCTGGTTCTATCTGGGCAAGATCCGCTACTACAAGGGCCTCTACGAAGAGGCCAACCTCGCCCTGTGGCAGGTCGGTGATCACCTCGACCCGGCCCTCAACGAGGAACTGCAGACCCTCAAGGCCAACCTGCTGATGGCGCAGGAAAAGTACACCGAGGCCGCCCAGTCCCTCATCGAACTGACCGAGGACGGCGACGAGGACCAGGCCTGGTTCGCCCGTTTCAACCTCGGCGTCGCCCTGATACGTGCGGGAATGCCAGACGGCGGCATGCTCGTGCTGGACAATGTCGGCCAGTTGCGCAGCGATGACGAATACCTCAAGGCCCTGCGCGACAAGGCCAATCTGGCGCTGGGATACCGCGTGCTCAAGCAGGATCCCAAGCGTGCCCGCAGCTACCTGCGCCGTGTGCGCCTCAACGGGCCGTTCTCCAACAAGGCCCTGCTGGGCATGGGCTGGGTGGCGCTGGAGCAGCAACAATACAAGCAGGCCCTGCTGCCGTGGATCGAGCTGAGCCGGCGCGACCGTGTCGATGTCGCGGTGTTCGAATCCCTGCTCGCCAAGGGCTATGCGCAGGAACTGCTGCAGGCCTACCCGCAGGCGATGAATTCCTACCGCGAGGCCATCGACATCTACCAGAAGGAGCTGAAGGCCCTGGACGCCACCCGCGCCGCCGTCAGTCAGGGTCGTCTGTGGGATGACCTGCTGAAGCAGGTGGACGGCAGCGAAATGGGCTGGTTCTGGGAGGCCGAGCTGCTACCGGACACCCCCGAGGCCCGTTACCTGCCGACCCTGATGGCCAGCCACGGCTTCCACGAGGCCATCAAGAACCTGCGCGACCTCAATTTCCTGCGCAGCAAACTGGCCCGCTGGGAGGGCGATATGCCCGCCTACGACCACATGCTGGTCCTGCGCCGACAGACCTACGAAGAGCAGCTCGAACGTCTCACCCCGGACGAGACCCTGGCGCGCATCGAGGATATCAGCGCCAGCCGCGATATTTACGCCCAGGAATTGCAGCATATCGACAGCGATCACGACGCCCTGGCGCTGGCCACAGAAGACGAACAGAAGCAGATCGAGCGCCTGCAAGGCATCGAAGACCGCCTGTGGCGCCTGCAGGATCACCGCCGCATCGACCGCTACCGCGAACAGTACCGCTTCTTCAAGGGCCTGTTGGAATACGATATTCGCACCACCTATGCCGCGCGGCGCTGGAAGGTGCAAAAGGCCCTGCGCTCGCTGGACAAGGAATTCGAGGCCACCCTCGCCCAGCAGGACTCCCTGCAACAGGCGCGCGTCCTGGCCCCGCAACGCTTTGAGGGCCTCGACCAGCGCATCCAGATTATGCATGGGCGTATCGGCGCATTGAAACAGGCGCTGGATGCCACCTTCGCCGAACAGCAGCGGCAGCTGCAGGCACAGGTGGACGAAGAGCTGGACCGCCTGCGCGACAACCTGGTGGACTACCTCGATCGGGCACGCTTCTCGCTGGCCCATCTGCAGGATCTGGCCGCCCATCAGACCCGGCTGGAGGCGCCGGTCGAGGCCAGTGACGCCCAGCCCGTCACCCCGGCGAGTGACGCCGAGCCGCAGGAGGCCCCGTAATGCGTCGCCTGCTGCTGACCCTGCCGCTATTGCTGCTCGCCGCCTGCAGCGCGCGCGGCCCCATCGACGACGACCCCACCCTGGCCGCCCTCGAAGAGCGCGTCGCGCAGATCGCCCCCACGGCCCTGCCGCCCATGCTCAGCCACGATGTGCAGCAGAGCTACGAAGCACTGGCGCAGAGCACCGAAAACGACGCCCTCAAGGCCATTGCTCTGCAGCGTCTGGCCGATCTGGAACTGGAGCGTGAAGAGCAGCCCGCCGTGGCTGGCGATGACAGCGCGCCCACCGCCGCCACGGACACGGATCAGGCGGAGGGCGAGGAAAATGTCAGCCGTGCCATCCAGCAGTACGAACGTCTGCTGGAGCTATACCCCGATTACGCCGGCAATGACCGCGTGCTCTACCAGCTGGCGCGCGCCTATGAATTCAACGGCGAGCTGGACAAGACCCTGGCCACCCTTGATCGTCTGGTGAAGGAATATCCGCAGGTACGCAAGCGCGACGAAATTGAGTTCCGCCGTGCCGAGATCAACTTCGCCTTCCGCAATTTTGCCCAGGCGGAAAAGTCCTACCAGCACATCGTCGCTCTCGGTTCCGCCAGTCCCTACTACGACCGTGCCCTGTTCAAGCACGGCTGGTCGGTGTTCAAGCAGGGCGACACCCAGCGCTCGCTGCGCTCCTATTTCCGCGTACTGGACCGCAGCTTCGCCAACGGCCGCCAACTATCCGGCTTCTTACGCAGCGAACGCGAACTGCTGGACGACACCCTGCGTATCATCAGCCTGGCCTTCTCTTATCTGCAGGGCGCGCAATCGGTCGATGCCTTCTTCGACAGCTACGGCCCGCGTAACGCACCACCGCTTGATTACGCCGCCCACGTCTACCAGCGCCTCGGCGAACTGTACCTGTCGCAGGACCGCATCGACGATGCCGCCGAGACCCTGCAGGCCTTCGTCGAACGCAATCCCTTCCATCGCCAGTCACCGCTGTTTCTGGTGCGCGAAATCGACATCTACAAACAGGCCGGCCGCCTCAAGGCCGTGCTGCGCGCCAAGGCCGACCTGGTCACCGCCTACGGCCTCGGCAACACCGCCTTCTGGCAGGTACTGCGGAGCCCGGAACTGCTGGCCCAGCTCACCCCGCACCTGAAGCGTAATCTCGACGACCTGGCGCGCTATTACCACGCCCAGGCGCAGAAGAGCAAAAAGCCCGCCGACTACCGCATCGCCGCGCACTGGTACCGTAACTACGTCGAGGACTTCCCCGCCGATCCGCAGACCCCGCGCATGCATCTGCTGCTGGCGGAAACCCTGCTCGACAGCGGCGACCTTGCCGGTGCGGCAGAGGCCTTCGCGGCCAGCGCCTACCACTATCCCGCACACGAAAAGAGCGCCGAGGCCGGCTATGCCGCGCTGCTCGCCCGGCGTGCGCAGGTAGATGCTCTCAAGGGCGAGGCCCGCACCCGGCAACGCCTCGTCACCATCGCCGAGGCCAAGCGCTTCGTCACCTGGTTCCCGTTTGACAAGCGCGCCACCCAGGTAATGTCCAAGGCCGCCGAAGAACTGCTCGATCTGCACGACTACCCGCAGGCCGTGGCCACCGCATGGTATGTAGTCGGCAGCCTGCCCGAGCCCTCACTCAAGCTGCGGCGTATCGACTGGGGCATCATCGCCGTGGGCGAATTCGAGCTGGGCCTGTTCGCCGAGGCCGAGGCGGCCTCGCTGCAGCGCCTGCGTCTCCTCGGCCGCAACGACCCCGACCGTCAGCCCGCCATCGAACGTCTCGCCGCGGCCATCTACAAGCAAGGCGAACAGGCCCGTGAAGCCGGGCTGCACGGCGCCGCCGCGCGCCACTTCCTGCGCGTCGGCGAACTGACGCCGACGGCCTCCATCCGCGCCAACGCCATGTATGATGCCGCCGCCGAGCTGATGACCAAACAAGACTGGGCGCTGGCCATCCCCGTGCTCAAGGTCTTCACCAACCGCTACCCCGGCCACAAGCTGGCCGCCGACGCCTATCAGAAGCTGGCCCTGGCCTACGAAAAGACCGGTGACTGGAGGCACGCCGCCGACACCTACCGCGTGCTTTATGACAACGAGACCGACAGCAACCGCAAGCGCCTGATCCTCTGGCAGACCGCCGAGTTCTATCAAAAGGCCAAGCGCCCGCTGGACGCCGCCGAGATCTACAAGCAATACATCCGCACCTTCAAACAGCCCTACGATGATCTGGTCGAGGCCCACATCCGTCTCGCCGATATCTACCAGGAGCGCCGTGACAAACCATCGCGCCACTACTGGCTGGGCAAGCTGGTCGCGCTCGACACCGCGGCCGCCGGTGCCGCGACGGTACGCAGCCAGTTTCTCGCCGCCAACGCCACGCTGGAACTGGCGCAGGACACCTTCGACGCCTACAACAAGGTGCGCCTGGTGCAGCCGCTGCAGAAGAACCTGAAAGAGAAGAAACGCCTGATGACGGCCAGCATCGACGCCTACACCCGGGCCGCCAACTACGGCGTCGAAGGCGTGACCACCACGTCCACCTACCGTATTGCCGAAATCTACAACGGCTTCGGCCGTGACCTGTTGGAATCAGAGCGCCCCAAAGGGCTCAACGAAGAAGAGCTGGAACAATATGACATCCTGCTCGAAGAACAGGCCTACCCCTTCGAGGAAAAGGCCATCGAGATTCACCAGGTCAACGCCCGGCGCGCCATCGACGGCAGCTATGACGAATGGGTGAAAAAGAGCTTCAGCGCCCTTGCCGAACTGAGCCCGGCGCGCTACAACAAGACCGAAAAGACCCGGGAGCTAATTGATGTTATCGAATAGACGCAAACGGCTTTCCACGTTTTTTACCTCTGCGTTGTTAGTGCTGCTCGCCAGCCCGGCCGTGGCCGAAGTCCGCATCGAGCTGGATGAGACCGAGATCAGCGCCGCGCGTGAATTACCCAAGGTTCTGTACATCGTACCGTGGCAGAAAACCCAGCCGGACTCCCGTCCCCTGCCCATGCGCAGCCTGATCGACGAAACCTTGGCGCCTGTGGAAATGGACGTTTTTAAACGCCGTGTGCGTTATCACGGCCTGACCACCAAGAAGCCCTGAACCTCGCCGGCCACCACAATCCCGTCATTCCGGCGCATGCCGGAATCCAACCTACATCCGTGGTATCACAAAGAAAAATTACACACCGTCACCTGGCCAGTGGGTTTGCAAATAAAGCGCTTCGACTTTTTGTCGCGCCCACGGTGTCTTGCGCAAAAATTTGAGACTGGATGAAATGCTCGGGTCACTGCTGAAGCAGTTGATTTTGATTCGGCGAGCCAGCTCCTCCCAGCCATATTTTTCCTCCAGCCGGGTGACGATCATTTTGAGGGTTACGCCGTGCAATGGATCGCGGCTGGCTGGTTTATTCTTTTCCTGATCCATCACGGTTACCACTCTCCTCTTTTGATTCGAGCGGTTTAGACTCGGCCTTTTTTACGCGGATCTTGTTGCCGGCGACATCCTTGCCGTTGAGGGTCTTTATCGCGGCCTTGGCTTCGCCCGGCTTGGGCATTTCGACGAAACCAAATCCCTTGGAACCGCCGGTCTTTTTGTCGATAACCAGGGTGCAGGATTGCACGGCGCCGTGGGCCTCGAACAAGGTGCGGAGTTCGGCCTCTGTGGTAGTGCGCGCGAGATTGCGTATCAATAGTTTCATGGGGTCACCGTGTTATTGTCGGTCAAAGAGGCCTGGGGTATCGTTATTTCCGTGAAGATGGGAATCCAGGGTGTATGTTGTTTCAAGTCGCTGGATTCCGGGTTTTCACTTCGTTTCGCCCGGAATGACGGTATTTTTGGTTTGAGTAGACGCCATTCAGACCGGAGCACTAGGGTACATTCGAGCGCTCTGCTGGAGCGCGACATTATAAAGCAAAGGTACAATGGATATTGAGGCAATCACCAACTACGTCCAGCTTACCGAGAGAATTGCGACTTCAGGACAGCCGACGGAAGCACAGTTTAGCGACATCGCACGATGTGGATACAAGGCAGTTATCAATCTGGCCATGCCGGATTCCGCCGGGGCCATGGACAATGAGGGCACTATTTCTTCTCAAGGGCGGCATCCAGCGCCTTCAGCGTCTGGGTCAACTCGTCTTCTTCGGTTTCATCTTCCGGTGGCTTGTCGCTTTCGTCCGAGATCCAGCGCAGGGCGATGACGCTGATGTTGTCGGCCTCGGGGTAGCTACGGAATTCGGCCTGGTAGGCGAGGCGGTCGATGGCCTTGTTGAGGGTGGTCTGTTGCAGTGTTTCCGCCATGTAGTCGTCGTCGATGGCGTCCCACAGGCCGTCGGAGCAGAGCAGAAAGGTGTCCTTTTTTTCGAGCGCGGTTTTTTCGCTGAAGGCGGGAATGGGGGGGCGCCTGCGGTCGCCCACACAGCGGGTGACAAGGTTGCGCTGGGGATGGTTCTTGAGTTCTTTTTCGCTGATTTTTCCGGCCGCCAGCAGGCTTTCGATCTTCGAATGATCGCGCGTACGGCTCAGTAAACGACCGTCGCGAAACAGGTACAGGCGGCTGTCGCCGACGTGCGCCCACCAGGCGTGGCCGTGCTGGATCAGGCACACCACGCAGGTGGTGCGCGGTTCTACCGGCGGGTACTGTTCGGCGCCCTTGCGGATCACCGCCAGGTGGGCATCACTGATCAGCACCTTGAGGAAGGCGGGTGGGTCGGTGATGGCTTGGCGGTGTTGCTGGAACTGGCGCAACATGCTGTTGACCAGGGCGCTGGAGGCCAACTGGCCGCCGCGATAGCCGCCCATGCCGTCGGCCAGTACCAGCAGCACGCGGCCGTCCACGTCGGCGATGCCGATGCGGTCTTCGTTGGCCATGCGGTTGCCGAGGCGGCTGGTCTTGGTGTGCTGGTATTTCATCCGCGGAACCAGGAAAAGGGATTGACCATGCGTTCGAGCAGGTCGTCGGGCTCTTCGTCGGGTCTGTCGAGGGCCTTGATGAATTCATCGACGCTTTGCGGTCGCAGCAGAGGGTCGATTTCCATGGCCCAGTCGAGGGCTTCGAGCAGGTTGGTGGAGTATCGCCGGCGGAAGACGCTGGCGGCGGGGCGCAGCTTGTCCTTTTCCTTGCGCTGATTGGAGGGTGGCGGTGAGCTGCCTTCGATGCAGGTGCGCATGGTGGCGCCGATGGCATAGATGTCGGTCCAGGGGCCGACGTAGCCGCTGGGGTCGTACTGCTCCACCGGTGAGAAGCCGGGCGTGACCACCTGCGCCACCTGCAGCTTGCGCGAGGTGCAGCGCGGGAACACGGCACCGAAGTCGAGCAGCAGCGGGGCGCCACCGGGGCACAGGTGGATGTTGCCGGGCTTGATGTCAAGGTGCAGCAGGTCGGTGTTGTGCACCAGCCGCAGGCCGTTGAGCAGGGGCGGGAAGACGGTGCGCAGCAGGGTCTCGCTGAGGCCGCCGCTGTGGGAGCGAATATAGCTTTGCAGGTTCTTGCCCGGGCGGTATTCCATCACCATGTAGACGGTGTCGTTGGCGCTGAAGAAGTTGAGTACGCGCACGATGTTGGGGTGATCGAGGCGGGTCAGGGCGGTGGCCTCTTGCAGAAACAGTTTGCGGCCCTCGCCGAAGTTCTCCGCGTGGGCGTCGCTGATGGGGGCGACAGTGCCATCGTCACTGCGCAGGGCCAGCTTGTTGGGCATGTACTCCTTGATCACCACCTGCTGGTCGCTTTGTTCGTCATGGCACAGGTAGACGATACCGAAACCGCCGGCGTTGAGGGGCTGGCGTACCCGGTAGTGTTCCAGCCGGGTGCCCTTGGGCAGGGCGCTGCCGGGCTCGTGTTTGGGCTTGATCAGCGGAGACATGCTGGCGGCTGTGGTTTGTGGTGGCTATTTCCGCGGCGCAGCGTCACATGGATACCTGTGGGGATAGCAGTTAGAATTCGTGCTCATTTTTTCCGAATCTCGCCAATGGGGCGCGTAGGGGTTTCGCCATGATCCGTAGTATGACGGGCTTTGCCCGCCGTGAAGACAGCACCGATGACGGGCTCCTCGTCTGGGAATTAAGATCGGTCAACCATCGCTTTTCTGAAGTCAGCCCGCGTCTGCCGGAGGATCTGCGCTCGCTGGAGCCCGTAGTGCGCGAGCATGTCGGCAAACGTATCAAACGCGGCAAGCTGGATGCCACCCTGCGCTTCCAGCCCGTGCCGCAGGCCGACCAGCCACTGCAGATCGACCGCGAGCTGGCGACCAAGCTGTCACACGTCAGCCGCGAGATCGACGGCCTGCTCTACAATGCCGCGCCGGTGAATGCCTTCGATGTGCTGCGCTGGCCCGGCGTGCTGGTGACCCCGGAACAGGATTTTGCGCGTATCGGCGAGGCGGCGCTGGCGTTGCTGGATGCGGCACTGGACGAGCTGATGGCCAATCGCGAGCGTGAGGGCGAGCAGCTGAAGGCCATCATCGAGCAGCGATGTACGGCGATGGAGGGACAGGTGGCGGCGGTGCGCAAGCGTCTGCCCGAGGTGCTGCAGGCAGTGCGCGAGCGGCTGCAGGCGCGGCTCTCGGAGCTGGCCGGCGAGCTGGACAACGATCGCGTCGAGCAGGAGATCGCTCTGCTGGCCAACAAGGCCGATGTCGACGAGGAACTGGATCGCCTCGATACCCATATCACCGAGGTGCGGCGCGTGCTGGCGCAGGATGAGCCGGTGGGCCGGCGTCTGGATTTTCTCATGCAGGAGCTGAACCGCGAGGCCAATACCCTGGGTTCCAAGTCCGTGGACGCCGAACTGACCCAGGCCTCGGTGGAGCTGAAGGTGCTCATTGAGCAGATGCGCGAGCAGGTGCAGAACATTGAATAAGACCGCCGAGACGACCGTGGACAGCGGTACCCTGTATGTGATCTCCGCGCCCTCGGGGGCAGGCAAGACCAGCCTGGTAAAGGCCCTGCTGGACACCGTGGACGGCATCGAGGTCTCTGTCTCCCACACCACGCGCGCCATGCGCCCCGGCGAGGTGGACGGCAAGGACTACCACTTCGTCGACGCCGAGCGCTTTCTGGCGATGGTAGTGGAGGGCGATTTTCTCGAACATGCGCAGGTGTTCGACAACTATTACGGCACCTCCAGGCAGGCGGTGCAGGATCGGCTGCAGTGCGGCCGCGACGTGATTCTGGAGATCGATTGGCAGGGCGCGCAACAGGTGCGCAAGCTGTTCCCGGACTGCCGCAGCGTTTTCATTCTGCCACCCTCCAAGGCGGCTCTGCGTGAGCGCCTGACCGGCCGCGGCCAGGACAGCGAGGCCATCATCGAGCGCCGCCTGCGCGATGCCGAGGACGATATGTCGCACTATGACGAATTTGATTTTGTGGTGGTCAATGACGTCTTCGAGCAGGCCCTGTCCGAGCTGCGTGCGATCGTGATCGCCCAGCGCCTGACCCTCGGCCGGCAGGCGGTGCGCCTGCGCGAACTCATCGCTGAGCTGATCAGCAACCAAGGGTAGCGGTTCAGTTTGCTTTCGACTGGTGTATGATGTGCGCAGATTTTTCGTCACGAATTGAGCATCGGAACATGAGGTGCAATGCATGGTAAGAATGGAAACCCCGGTCTGTGATTTCGGCACGCCTGCGGTGGACTTCGCCCTGTCCGGTGTGGACGGCAAGACCTGGACGCTGGCTGATTGCCGGGGTGAAAAGGGCCTGCTTGTCATGTTCATCTGTAACCACTGCCCCTACGTCAAATCCATCCGCGAACGCCTGGTGCGCGATACCTGCGAACTGCAGGCGCTCGGCATCAACAGCGTGGCCATCATGGCCAACGACCCCGACGAATACCCGGAAGACTCCTTCGACAACATGCGTCGCGTGGCCGAGGAATTCGACTTCCCCTTTCCGTATCTCATCGACGAAACCCAGCAGGTGGCGCGCGCCTACGGCGCGGTTTGCACCCCGGACTTCTTTGGCTACAACGCCGAGCTGCAACTGCAATACCGTGGGCGGCTGGACGAGAGCCGCAAGGAGCCGGTGTCGGGCGCCCGCCGCGACCTGTTCGAGGCCATGAAACAGGTGGTGGAAACGGGCCACGGCCCCGAGCAGCAGATCCCCAGCATGGGCTGTTCCATCAAGTGGAAAGAGGGCAGCGCCTGAGTCCGCCGATGGGCGTCACTATTGCCCTACCCGCCCGGATCGGCGAGAATTGGCGGTTCTTCGCCATTTTAATCATGGATCGATGGCTGACCGGCGAGCAAAACAGAATAATCTAAGGTATGGCGCGCCCACGAGAGTCGCGACAACCGATCAGGGAGAGCTGGCGCAAAGGCGCCTGTCCGTGTCCATGGGGATGCCGGGATGGTCTGCATCCTGGGAACCACCCTTTTCAGGCACGGGTTTCACAGATTTGATGCCAGATTCGGGGCTGCCACGGCAGCGTCAGTGGTTCCCGTTACCCGCAAGGGCTGGCCATCCAGATTTCCATTTAACTGAATTTACTTAAGAAGATAGGAGAGTCACATGCCGTCTCGCAAAGAGCTTGCCAACGCCATCCGCGCCCTCAGCATGGATGCCGTGCAAAAGGCCAAGTCCGGCCACCCCGGCGCCCCCATGGGCATGGCCGACATCGCCGAAGTGCTGTGGAACAGCCACATGAAGCACAATCCCAACAACCCCAAGTGGTATGACCGCGACCGTTTTGTCCTCTCCAACGGCCACGGCTCCATGCTGGTTTACTCCTTGCTGCACCTTGCCGGCTATGACCTCAGCATCGACGACCTGAAAAGCTTCCGTCAGCTGCACTCCAAGACCCCGGGCCACCCCGAATACGGCTATGCACCGGGTGTCGAGACCACCACCGGCCCGCTGGGTCAGGGCATCACCAATGGTGTGGGCATGGCCCTGGCCGAACGCACCCTGGCCGGCCAGTTCAATCGTGACGGCCATCACATCGTCGATCACTACACCTATGTGTTCCTCGGCGACGGCTGCATGATGGAAGGCATCTCCCACGAGGCCGCCGCCATCGCCGGTACCTGGGGCCTGGGCAAGTTGGTCGCCTTCTGGGACGACAACGGTATTTCCATCGACGGCCACACCGATGGCTGGTTCAAGGACGACACCCCGAAGCGCTTCGAGGCCTATGGCTGGCACGTGATCCGTGATGTCGACGGCCACGACGCCGAGGCCGTTGACCGCGCCATTCACGAGGCCAAGTCGGTCAACGACAAGCCCACTCTGATCTGCTGCAAAACCGTTATCGGTTACGGCTCGCCCAACCTGTGCGGCAGCCACGATTGCCACGGCGCACCGCTGGGCGACGACGAGATCAAGGCCACCCGCGAGAACCTGGGCTGGAAGTACGGACCGTTCGAGATCCCTGAAGACATCTATGCCGGCTGGGACGCCAAGGCCAAGGGTGACAGCGCCGAGGCCGCGTGGAATGCCAAGTTCGAGGCCTACAAGGCCGCCCATCCGGAACTGGCTGCCGAGTTCGAGCGCCGCATGAACGGCGAACTGCCCGCCAACTGGGCGCAGATTGCCGACGACTTCATCAAGCAGGTCAACGACAAGGCCGAGAGCATCGCCTCGCGCAAGGCCTCGCAGAACAGCATCGCCGGCTACGCCCCGGCGCTGCCCGAGTTCCTGGGTGGTTCCGCCGACCTGACGCCGTCCAACCTGACCAACTGGCCGGGCGCGGTGAGCATCACCAACACCGTCACCGACGGCAACTACATGTCCTACGGCGTGCGTGAATTCGGTATGTCCCACGTCATGAACGGCCTGGCCCTGCATGGCGGCTTCATTCCCTTCGGCGGCACTTTCCTGATGTTCTCCGAATACGCCCGCAATGCCCTGCGCATGGCGGCGCTGATGAAGCAGCGTACCCTGTTCGTTTACACCCACGACTCCATCGGTCTGGGTGAAGACGGCCCGACGCATCAGCCGGTGGAACAGATCGCCACCCTGCGCCTGATCCCCAACATGACCCTGTGGCGTCCCTGTGACGCGGTGGAAACCGCCGTTGCCTGGCGTGCCGCGATTGAGAAGGACGACGGCCCCAGCTGCCTGATCTTCTCCCGCCAGGGCCTGCCGCATCAGGCCCGCAGCGACGAGCAGATCGCCAACATCCGCAAGGGCGGCTATGTGCTGAAGGACTGCGGTTGCGACGAGCCCGATGCCATCATCCTCGCCACCGGTTCCGAGATCGGCCTGGCCGTGGACGCCGCCGAGGCACTGACCGCCAAGGGCAAGAAGATTCGCGTGGTCTCCATGCCGGCGGTGGATGTGTTCGAGGCCCAGGACGCCGAGTACCGCGAATCCGTGCTGCCCAGCAACGTGATGGCCGTGGTGGCGGTCGAGGCCGGTGTCACCGCCTCCTGGTACAAGTACGCCAGCAAGGTTGTGGGTATTGACCGCTTCGGTGAGTCCGCCCCGGCCAGCGATCTGTTCAAGGAATTCGGCTTCACCGTGGAGAACGTGGTCTCCGCCGTCGAAGACGTGCTCTGAAACAATAATTAGCCACAGAGGCTCAGGGTACTGAAGGTATTGGAAAATACGCGCCAGGAACCCTGTGCCCTGTGTGGCAAAAAGTTTTTATTTTGTTAAAAAAACTGGGAGAGTGAATATGACTTTGAAAGTCGGTATCAATGGTTTTGGCCGCATCGGCCGCATGGCCTTCCGTGCCATTGCCAAGGATTTCACGGACATCGAAGTGGTCGGCATCAACGACCTGCTGGACGCCGATTACCTGGCCTACATGCTGAAGTATGATTCCGTGCACGGTAACTTCGATGGTGACGTGTCCGTCGACGGCAATAACCTGATCGTCAATGGCAAGACCATTCGCCTGACCGCCGAGCGCGAGCCGGCCAATCTGGCCTGGTCCGACATCGGCGCCGATCTGGTCATCGAGTGCACCGGCTTCTTCCTCACCGAAGAGACCTGTCAGGCGCACATCGACGCCGGCGCCAAGAAGGTGGTTATGTCCGCGCCATCCAAGGATGCCACCCCCATGTTCGTGCACGGCGTCAACCAGGACACCTATGCCGGTCAGGCCATCGTTTCCGCCGCATCCTGTACCACCAACTGCTTGGCACCCATCGCCAAGGTGGTCAATGACAAGTGGGGTATCAAGCGTGGCCTGATGACCACCGTACACGCCGCCACCGCCACCCAGAAGACCGTTGACGGCCCGTCCATGAAGGACTGGCGCGGCGGCCGCGGTATTTTGGAAAACATCATTCCGTCCTCCACCGGTGCGGCCAAGGCCGTGGGCGTGGTGCTGCCGGAACTGAACGGCAAGCTGACCGGCATGGCCTTCCGCATACCGACCTCTGACGTCTCCGTGGTCGACCTGACCGTCGAACTGAACAGCGAGGCCAGCTACGCGGACATCTGCGCCGCCATGAAGGCCGCCTCCGAAGGCGAAATGGCCGGTACCCTGGGTTATACCGAAGACAAGGTCGTCTCCACCGACTTCCGTGGCTGCGTCAACTCCTCCATCTTCGACGCCGGCGCCGGCATCGCCCTGGATGGTACCTTCGTCAAGCTGGTGTCCTGGTACGACAATGAGTACGGCTACACCTGCAATATGCTGCGCTTCGTCGAGCACGTGGCTGCCAACTAAGCCGCTGCACCGGGTACGCAGGGTGGGCACCCGCCCACCCTGCCCTGTGGCTTGCAAGAACCATTAGCCAAATAGGCCTTACGCGTTTGGCTAATCGTTTTTAGTCTTGTAAAAAATAAAAAATCTTGTGGAAATTAAGGAGTGGAACATGTCCGTAATCAAGATGACCGACCTGGATCTGGCCGGTAAGCGGGTGCTGATCCGTCAGGATCTCAACGTGCCGATCAAGGATGGCAAGGTCAGCAGCGACAAGCGTATCCGCGCCTCCCTGCCTACCATTGAGCACTGCATCAAGGCCGGTGCCAAGGTGATGCTGATGTCTCACCTCGGCCGTCCTACCGAGGGCGAGAGTAACGGGGAGTTCTCCCTGGCCCCCGTTGCCGAACACCTTTCCGGGCTGTTGGGCAAAGACGTGCACCTGATCAAGGACTACCTGGGGCAGACCCCGGAGATCGCCGAAGGCGAGGTGGTGATGCTTGAGAACGTCCGTTTCAACAAGGGTGAAAAAAACAACGATGACGCGCTGGCAAAACAATACGCCACCCTCTGCGACATCTTTGTCATGGATGCCTTCGGTACCGCGCATCGCGCCCAGGCCTCGACCCATGGCGTGGCTAAATATGCCCCCGTGGCCTGTGCCGGCCCGCTGCTGGCCGGTGAGCTGGATGCCTTGGGCAAGGCGCTGGACAGCCCGGCACGGCCGATGGTGGCCATCGTCGGGGGTTCCAAGGTCTCCACCAAGCTGACGGTGCTGGATTCCCTGTCCAGGATCGTCGATCAGCTGATCGTCGGTGGCGGCATCGCCAACACCTTCATTGCCGCCGCCGGACACAACGTCGGCAAATCGCTGTATGAGCCGGATCTGATCGATACCTGCAAAAAACTCACCGCCGACGCCCGGGCGAGAGACGGTGATATCCCCGTGCCGGTGGATGTGGTGTGCGGCAAGGAATTCTCCGAGACCGCCGAGGCGACCCTGAAGAAGGTCGACGAAGTGGAAGATGATGACATGATCTTCGACATCGGGCCCGAATCCGCCCAGCAGCTGGCCGAGATTTTGAAGACCGCCGGCACCATCGTCTGGAACGGCCCCGTGGGTGTGTTCGAGTTCGATCAGTTTGGTGGAGGCACCAAGGCCATCGCCCTGGCCATCGCAGAAAGCGATGCCTTCTCCATCGCCGGCGGTGGTGACACCCTGGCGGCGGTCGACAAGTATGGTATTGCTGACAAGGTGTCCTATATTTCCACTGGCGGTGGGGCGTTCCTCGAATTTCTCGAAGGCAAGAAATTGCCTGCAGTAGACATTCTGGAACAGCGGGCAAAAGGTTGAACGCGGCGAAAACTGGAGTAGATAATTTGGAACGCAGAACAAAAATTGTTGCCACCCTGGGTCCGTCCACCGACGACCCGAAGGTGCTGGACAAGCTGATCGAGGCCGGGGTGGATGTGGTTCGCCTCAATTTCTCGCACGGCACCGCCGAGGACCACATGACGCGGGCGGAGAATGTTCGCAACCGTGCGCGCGCCTTCGGCCGTCAGGTGGGCGTGCTGGCCGACCTGCAGGGGCCGAAGATCCGCATCGACCGCTTCAAGGATGGCGAGGTGATGCTGGAGGATGGCGCGACGTTCATCCTCGACGCCAGCTGGCCCGCCGATGCCGGTACCATTGAGCGCGTGGGGTTGACCTATAAGGATCTGCCCAATGACGTCAAGCGCGCCGACCTGCTGTTGCTGGACGACGGCCGTATCGAGCTGTGGGTCGACGAGATAAAGGGTACCGAGATTCACTGCAAGGTGAAGGTCGGCGGCAAGCTGTCCAATAACAAGGGCATCAACCGCCAGGGCGGTGGCCTGTCCGCGCCCGCGTTGACCGAAAAGGACAAGGAAGACATCAAGACGGCGGCCAAACTGGAGGCCGACTATCTGGCCGTGTCCTTCCCGCGCTGCGCCGATGACATGCACGAGGCGCGACGCCTGTTCCGCGAGGCCGGCGGCCAGGGCGGGCTGATGGCGAAGATCGAGCGCAGTGAGGCGCTGGAGGTCATCGACGAGATCATCGAGGCCTCTGATGCCGTGATGGTTGCGCGTGGCGACCTCGGCGTGGAGATCGGCGACGCGGCCCTGCCGCCGGTGCAGAAGTCCATCATCAAGAAGGCCCGCAACCTGAATCGTGTGGTAATTACCGCCACGCAGATGATGGAGTCCATGATCGAAAACCAGATCCCCACCCGGGCCGAGGTGTTCGACGTGGCCAACTCGGTCTTCGATGGTACCGATGCGGTGATGCTGTCGGCCGAGACAGCAGCGGGCAAATATCCGGCCAAGGCCGTGGCCGCCATGGATCGCATCTGCCTGGTGGCGGAAAAGCAGCAGGTCACCAAGCGTTCCCACCACCGTATCAACACCCGCTTCGAGCGCGTCGATGAGGCCATCGCCATGGCCACCATGTATGCCGCCAATCACCTCGAGGTAAAGGCCATCGCCGCGCTGACGGAATCCGGTTCGACACCGCTGTGGATGTCGCGCATCAGCTCCGGCATCCCCATCTTCGCCTTGACGGGACATGTGTCGACGCGCCGGAAAGTCACCCTCTATCGCGGCGTGTATCCCATCAGCTTCGATTCCAAGAGCCGTGATCATGCCACCATTAATCGCGAGGCGGTGGACGAACTGAAGCGCCGTGGCGTGGTGCGTGACGGCGATCTGGTGATTATCACCAAGGGCGATCTGATGGGCGTGATGGGCGGTACCAACGCCATGAAGATTCTGCGGGTCGGCGAAGAAGCACCGCCCAACGACGTCTGCGCAACCGAATAGCGTATCGTTTTAAAGCTTTTTACTTTGGACATTCACTCAATATCAGGAGACTACAATGGCCCTTATTTCCTTGCGCCAACTGCTGGACTACGCCGCCGAAAACGATTTCGGCATGCCGGCCTTCAATGTCAATAACATGGAACAGGTGCATGCCATCATGCAGGCTGCCTCTGAAACCAACAGTCCGGTGATCATGCAGGGTTCCGCTGGTGCGCGTAACTATGCAGGCGAACCCTTCCTGCGCCACCTGATCAGTGCCGCGGTCGAAATGTACCCGGATATCCCCATCGTCATGCACCAGGATCACGGTTCCGAGCCGGCAGTGTGCCTGCGTTCCATCCAGTCGGGTTTCACCTCGGTGATGATGGACGGCTCGCTGATGGCCGACATGAAGACCCCCTCCAGCTTCGAGTACAACGTCGACGTGACCCGCAAGGTGGTCGAAATGGCCCACGCCGGCGGTGTCTCCGTCGAGGGCGAGCTTGGCTGCCTGGGTTCGCTGGAGACCGGTGAGATGGGTGAGGAAGACGGCCACGGCGCCGAGGGCAAGCTGGACTTGGATCAGCTGCTGACCGGCGTCGAAGAAGCCGCCGATTTCGTCGAGCAGACCGGCGTGGACGCCCTGGCCATTGCCATCGGTACCTCTCACGGCGCCTACAAGTTCACCAAGGAGCCCACCGGCGACATTCTGCGCATCGACCGCATCAAGGAGATCCACGAGCGCCTGCCCAATACCCACCTGGTGATGCACGGTTCCAGCTCGGTGCCACAGGAATGGCTGAAGATCATCAACGAATACGGTGGCGACATGGGCCAGACCTATGGCGTGCCTGTGGCAGAGATCGTCGAAGGCATCAAGAACGGCGTGCGCAAGGTCAACATCGACACCGATCTGCGCATGGCCTCCACCGGTGCCGTGCGCAAGTTCCTGGTCGAGAATCCGGCCAACTTCGATCCCCGCAAGTTCCTCAAGGCCTCCACGGCGGCCATGAAGGACATCTGCAAGGCGCGTTACGAAACCTTTGGTTCCGCCGGCTATGCCGACAAGATCAAGGCCAAGTCGCTGGAGAAAATGATCGACTTTTACGGCTGAGTCGATTTTCAGGTTTCGGCCTGAGACGTGAAAGGGGGAGGGCGCGAGCCTTCCCCCTTTTTTGTTTCACCACAGAGACACGGAGTACACAGAGAAAAATTAAAAAGCGAATAACCGCCAAGGACGCAAAGGAACGCAAAGGAACGCAAAGGAACGCAAAGGAACGCAAAGGAACGCAAAGGAACGCAAAGATAAAATAGCGAAAACTTTGCGTTCCTTTGCGTCCTTGGCAGTAAACATTTGTCTCGTGACACCGCTCTGCGGTGTCACGAGGATATTTTAAAAAAACCTGGGGAGGCTATGCCAGCATTTCGCTGAAGAACCCATCGCCAGTAGGAGCGGACCCTTGGGCCGCGAAGGTTTACCTGCCAACACCAATCGCGGCCCAAGGGTCCGCTCCTACCGGGGGCCGGCGAACACAGCGTTTTCCCTATCATTCTCTGAGCCCTCCGTGCCTCTGTGGCAAATGCTTTTTCAGGGGTTCTTTAGCCGCTCGTTGAGCCAGCGGGCAATATCGTCGATCTCCTGCGGGCACAGGCTGTGTTCCATGGGGTATTCGTGCCACTCGACACGGTAACCGTGTTCCAGCAGGTGGTCCCGGGAGCTGATGCCGATGTCATAGGTGACCACGGGGTCGTGCAGGCCGTGGGCCATAAAGATGGGCGTGTCGTGGCTGTTGGGGTGACGTTCGTCGGCCAGCAGGTGATGCAGGGGCAGGTAGGTCGACAGCGCGCCGATGCCGGCCACCGGCTCATCGCGGCGCAGGCCGGCGTGCAGGGCCACCGCACCACCCTGGGAAAATCCCATCAGCACGATGCGTGACGGCGGGATGCCGCGCCCGCCCTCGCGCTGGATCAGTGCATCGACACTCTGGCGGGCTTCTTCCAGCCCCTCGCGATCCTGCTGCGCGCCGCGCTCCAGTGAATACAGATCGTACCAGGCGCGCATCACGTAGCCGCCGTTGAGGGTGACCGGGCGATGTGGCGCATGCGGAAAGATGAAGCGGATACGACTGCCCGGGGTCAGTGCGAGTTGCTCCACCACCGGCTCGAAGTCATGGCCGTCGGCGCCCAGGCCGTGTAGCCAGATGACTGCCGCATCGGGGTTGGCGGCGGTCTCGATTTCGACAGGTGGTTCACTCTGGCTCATACAGCCTCGGGCGGGGTTAGCTGCTGGGGCTCGCCGCATTGCTCGCGCAGGGTCTGGTTGAGCAGCTGAAAGAATTCCAGCTCGCCCTGCCGCCAGCGGCCGTCGTCGTCGAGGTCGAAATGAAAGCCGTCGGCACGGGTGGCGACCCAGATCTGTCGCGTCGGTACCTGCCGGTTGATGATGATGTGGCTGCCGCCCTCGCATTCGATATCGAGGATACCGTCGGCAAGGTCCCAGTCCAGATCGCTCTCGCAGTCTTCCAGCTGGGCCTCGATATGGGCGAGGATTTCGTCCACTTTCTGCTTGAATTCAGTCTCGTTCACGTAGATTTCCTGTGTTTTCGTTTATACTGGCGGCGACAATTAATTTAGGATTGGCAGGCGGCACGTAGGGCATTATTCATGAAAACCTGCTGGGCACAATATCTACTCTGGCTGATCGTCGCCACCCTCGGTGTGGGCGGCGCGTTGTCCGCCTGCGGGCAGAAGGGGGCTCTGTACCGCCCGGCACCGGAGATCGCCCCGGCTGCGCAGGTCGAGGATGCCCTGGAAGTCGCTGCCTCCGCTCATAACGATACCCAGAAAACCACCACAAAGCCGTAATCCATGGACCATTTCCAATACCGCGACGGGCGCCTGTGCGCCGAAGACGTCGACTTGACCGCCATTGCCGAGCAGGTGGGTACCCCCTGCTATGTCTATTCCCGCGCCACCTTCGAACGCCACTGGCGTGCCTTTGACGAAGTGTTTACCGGCTACGACCACCTGGTCTGCTATGCGGTGAAGGCCAACGCCAATCTCGCCGTGCTGAACCTGCTGGCACGCCTCGGCTCCGGTTTCGACATCGTCTCCGGCGGCGAGTTGGCGCGCGTGCTGGCCGCCGGCGGCGATGCGCGCAAGGTCGTCTTTTCCGGCGTCGGCAAGCTGGAATGGGAGATGCGCCGTGCGCTGGAGGTCGGTATCCGCTGCTTCAACGTGGAGTCCGAGGCCGAGCTGGAGACGCTCAACCGCGTCGCCGGTGACATGGGCCGCCGTGCGCCCCTCTCCCTGCGCGTCAATCCCGACGTGGATGCGCAGACCCACCCCTACATCTCCACCGGGCTGAAGGAAAACAAGTTCGGCATCGACATCAACGCAGTCGAAGCGGTCTACCGGCGTGCGGCCGGCATGGCGAACATCGAAGTGCTGGGCGTGGACTGCCATATCGGCTCGCAGCTGTGTGAGGTGTCACCCATCGTCGATGCGCTGGATCGCCTGCTGGCTCTCATCGACCGCCTCGCCGACCAGGGCATTCATCTGCGCCACGTGGATGTGGGTGGCGGCCTCGGCATCGCATACAACGGCGAGGCCCCACCCAGCCCGGCGGATTATGCGGAGGCTATTCTGGCGCCCCTGCGCGAGCGTGGGCTGGAGATCGTCATGGAGCCGGGCCGCGCCATCGCCGGCAATGCGGGCGTGCTGCTGACCCGCGTCAACTACCTCAAGCCCGGTGCAGAGAAGCACTTCGCCATCATCGATGCGGCCATGAACGACCTCATGCGTCCGGCCCTGTATCAGGCCTGGCAGGCCATCGTGCCGGTGGTGCCGCGCAGCGAGGGCGAGACGCGGGTGTATGACGTGGTGGGGCCGGTGTGCGAGACCGGCGACTTCCTCGGCAAGGACCGCGAGCTGACCATCGAGGCCGGCGACCTGCTGGCAGTGCGTTCTGCCGGGGCCTATGGCTTCACCATGAGCTCCAACTACAATACCCGTCCGCGCGCCGCCGAAGTGATGGTGGATGGCGACCAACTGCACGTGGTGCGCCAGCGCGAGCGACTGGAGGATCTGTGGGCGGGTGAGAGCCTGTTGCCTGAATAGATAATCCGATCCCTTGTCTGGATCTTTTGTGGGAGCGGCTTTAGCCGCGAAGGGAGATGTGAAAATTTCTTCGCGGCTGAAGCCGCTCCCACAGTCTGCCTCTGCAAGTGCTTACGACTCCACACTAATCCGCCGCGGCTGCACCGCTTCCCGCTTCGGAATGACGATCTCCAGCGAGCCATGCTTGCTCTTCGCCTTGATACCCTCGGGGTCGGCGCTCTCCGGCAGGGTGAAGCGGCGGTGGAACGAGCCATAGGAGCGCTCGATACGTTTGTAGCCTTCCTTCTCTTCCGTGTGCTCGCTCTTGCGCTCTCCCTTGATGGAGAGAATGCCATTCTCCATGCTGACCTCGATGTCCTCGGGGTCGACGCCGGGAATATCGGCCAACACCAGGAAGCGGTCATCCTCTTCCTTGATGTCCACCGCCGGTGCCCAGTCGCTGGTGGCGACATTGCCGTTCTCACCCTCGGTGGGCAGGCGGTTGTCGAACAGGCTGTTCATCTCGCGCTGCAGCTGTTGCAGCGCATTCCAGGGTTCATAACGTACCAGTGTCATGACGTCCTCCTTACTGTTTTCAGTGGTTGGTTCCAACCTGAATCGGTAACTTCAGGTTCACGTTCTATAAGTGGATATCTGGGCCGAATCTGGCTTTTCAAGGGATCAGGGGTGGCATGATTGTCAGGTTTTGGTGGGCACTACATATAGATATCACAGCTTTCCGGTGGGTATGTTCTATGTCTGTGTAATTGCTGAATATTTCTTTTTTCGCTACGATAAACAATTGATTTATATGGATTTATATTTATGTGTTTTGAGGGGAAATGCGGTTGACAGCGCATTATGTCGGCCCTATCCTTCTCCGCTAACACAACATATTGTGTTTCCAATTTATAGGGAGTCCGGGGAGCCGAAGTCGCGCAGACAGCAGCCCGCGCCCCGTATCGTCAAATTACCCATTTCAGCGACGAGGAAGTCCGCAAATCATGAAACCCGCCATCGTGAAATCCATGCTCAATACCGTTGAAGACATTCCCTTTCAAGCGGCCTCCGTCGATATCTGGGAGAAGAAATATCGCTTGGTGCGCAAGGACGGCGTCGTCATCGACGAGACCATCGATGACACTTACCGCCGCGTTGCCCGCGCCCTGTCCGAGGTCGAGGAAAGCGAAGAGAAGCGTGAACAGTGGGGCGAGCAGTTCCTCTGGGCCCTGCGCCACGGCGCCATTCCCGCCGGCCGCATCATCTCCAACGCCGGTGCGTTGGCCTACAAGCCCGCCACCTCCACCATCAACTGCACCGTCTCCGGCATCATCGAAGACTCCATGGACAATATTCTCGAAAAGGTGCACGAGGCGGGCCTGACCCTCAAGGCCGGCTGCGGTATCGGCTATGAATTCTCCACCCTGCGGCCCAAGGGCGCCTTCGTCGCCGGTGCCGGCGCCTACACCTCCGGGCCGCTGTCGTTCATGGATATCTACGACAAGATGTGCTTCACCGTGTCCTCGGCCGGTGGCCGCCGCGGCGCGCAGATGGCCACCTTCGACATCGGCCACCCGGACGTCATGGACTTCATCCGCGCCAAGCGCGAAGACGGCCGCCTGCGCCAGTTCAACCTGTCGTTGCTGATCACGCGGGAATTCATCGAGGCCGTGAAGGCCGATGCCGACTGGCAGCTCGCCTTCCCCATTTGTGCCAAAGAGCTGGAAGTCGAAAAGCTCGACCTCAACGACCCCGCTCAGGTGGTGTGGCGCGAATGGCCGACGGAAAACGGCTACATCACCCGCGAAGACGGCCTCACCGCCTGCAAGGTCTATCAGACCCTCCGCGCCCAGCGCCTGTGGGACGTCATCATGGCCTCCACCTACGACTACGCCGAGCCCGGTTTCATCCTCATCGACAAGGTCAATGAGATGAACAACAACTGGTTCTGTGAAAACATCCGCGCTACCAATCCCTGCGTGACAGCAGATACCCGTCTGCATACGCAATATGGACTGATTCCTATCGGTGAACTGTATGCCAGCGGAGCTGCCCTGGATGTTACCGTGGATCGGCGCGCACTGGGGGAGGATGGCAGGGGTGTTGCCATGCGGCCGGCAGTGCCGGCATTCATGACGGCCAGCGAAGCGGACGTTTATCGCGTGGTCACCGAGGATGGCTACGAAATCAAGGCGACCGAATGGCATGATTTCTATACCACACGCGGCAAGATCAAGCTCAAGGAATTGAAGGAAGGCGATGCCCTACTGGTGCAATCCGGCAAGGGCCAGTTTGGTCAGCAGGGCAACGCCGAGTTAGGCGTGCTGTTGGGCTTGATTGCCGGTGATGGCCACTTTACCAACCGTGGTCTAGGCAAGGAGGCGGCGATTGTCAACTTCTGGGGTGAGGATCGGGTGCTGGCGCCAGCGGTTGCGAATTATGTCAACAGTCTTATTGCCGGTATGTCGCAGAATCTGCGTCAATACACGGTCGCCCCGGTTGCTGTTCCCGAGCGTAATCATGTATTCATTCGTTCGATTATTCTTGCGCGGGTTCTGGAGCACTATGGCTTTACCCGCAACACCAAATTGCAAGTACCGGAGGTGGTCTGGCGTGGCACGCAAGAGTGTGTCGTCGGCTATCTGCGTGCCCTGTTCCAGGCGGATGGCACGGTCAATGTCTCCAGCAACAGCCAGAGTTGCTCCGTGCGACTGGCCTCGAGTCAGCCTGCGTTGTTAAAGGATGTGCAGCAGTTATTGAGTAATTTCGGGGTGTTTTGCCGCATTCACAAGCGCCGAGATGCGGGCAAGCGTCTGTTGCCGGATGGCAAGGGTGGGCGCAAGCTGTACGATTGCCAAGCTGATCATGAATTGATTATCGATGGCCAGTCCCGTGAGCAATTCATGCAGGAAATCGGCTTTCTGCTGGACAACAAAAATCATCGCTATCAGGAGTGGGTCAAAGATCGTGCCTTGCGCAAGACTCAGTCGTTTGTTTCCAGGATCAAATCCATTACCTATGCCGGCAGGGAAGCGGTATTCGATACGACACAGGTCGATCACAACACGGTGATTTTTAATGGCCTGGTAACCGGGCAATGCGGCGAACAGCCATTACCGCCTTACGGCTCCTGCCTGCTCGGCTCGGTGAACCTGACCAGGTTCGTGGTCGATCCCTTCACCAGCGATGCACGCTTCGACTGGGACAAGTTCCGCAAGACCGTCAGCATCTTCACCCGCATGCTGGACAACGTGGTGGAGATCAACGGCCTGCCGCTGGAAGGCCAGCGCGAGGCGATCATGGACAAGCGCCGCCACGGCATGGGCTACCTCGGCCTCGGCTCCACTCTCACCCTGCTGGGGATGGAATACGGCTCCGACAAGTCACTCGAATTCACCGAAGAAGTCACCCGCGAGCTGGCCCTGGTGGGCTGGCAGACCGGCCTCGAACTGGCCGAGGAAAAGGGGCCCGCGCCGATCATGGAGCGCGAATTCACCGTCACCGCCGAGATGCTCCGCAAGCGCCCGGAAATGAAACGCGACGGCTACAAGGTCGGCGACAAGGTACCGGGCAAGATCCTGCACGCGCGCTACAGCCGCTACATGCAGCAGGTCGCCGAGGTACAACCGGAATTAGTGGACGCGCTGGCCGAAAAGGGCTGCCGCTTCACCCATCACAGCTCCATCGCCCCCACCGGCACCATCTCCCTGTCGCTGGCCAACAACGCCAGTAACGGCATCGAGCCCAGCTTCGCGCATCATTATTCGCGCAACATCATCCGCGAAGGCAAAAAGAGCAAGGAAAAGGTCGATGTCTGCTCCTTCGAGCTGCTGGCCTACCGCAAGCTGGTCAACGCCGACGCCATGCCCTTCGCCGACGAAGATGACTGCGCCGCCAAGCTGCCCGACTACTTCATCTCCGCCGACGATATCGCCCCCAAGGCCCACGTCGACGTGCAGGCCGCGGCGCAGAAGTGGATCGACTCAAGTATTTCAAAGACCGCCAACGTGCCTACGGACTTTGTCTACGACGAGTTCAAAAATATCTATCTCTATGCCTACGACCAGGGCCTCAAGGGCTGCACCACCTTCCGTTTCAATCCCGAGGTCTTCCAGGGCGTGTTGGTGAAAGAAAAGGATCTGGAAAACACCACCTACAAATTCACCTTAGAAGATGGCAGCGAGGTCGAGGTCAAGGGCAATGAAGAGATCGAATACGACGGCGAGACCCACACCGCCGCCAATCTCTACGACGCCCTCAAAGAAGGCTACTACGGTAAATTCTAAAAATGACGGGTGAGCGCCTGGACAGGCGCCGCCAAGGAGCAGAAAGACAATGACTATCAAGCTGGACAACAAGATCGTCGGATTCGACGTGGTCAAGGAAGAAGACAAAGACACCGTACAGGAAGCTGCGGTAGAAAATGCCGCTGCCAGTGAAACGGCGGAAAGCAATGTCGTGCACATGCACGAAAAGGTTGAGCGCCCCGAGACCCTGATGGGCTCCACCTACAAGATCAAGACCCCGCTCTCCGAGCACTCGTTGTACGTCACCATCAACGACATCGTGCTCAATCCCGGCACCCAGCACGAACTGCGGCGTCCTTTCGAGGTTTTTATCAACTCGAAGAACATGGATCACTTCCAGTGGATCGTCGCCCTCACGCGCATTATTTCCGCCGTGTTCCGCAAGGGCGGTGACGTGACTTTTCTAGTGGACGAGCTGCGTTCCGTGTTTGACCCGCGCGGTGGTTATTTCAAAAAGGGTGGCAAATACATGCCATCGCTGGTTGCCGAGCTGGGCGATGCCATTGAATGCCACCTCAAGCTTATTGGTTTGATCAAGGACGATGAACTGGATGAGCATCAGCAGAAACTGATGGCCGAAAAGCGGGCGCAGTATGAAGCCGCCAATCAGGAAGCGGAGGCCGAGAGCGATTTTCCGGCGGGGGCGCAGCTTTGTGGCAAGTGCAGCACCAAGGCCGTGATCAAGATGGATGGGTGTATGACGTGTTTGAATTGTGGGGATAGTAAGTGTGGGTGAGTAATTGCGTGGGTACAAAAGACGTGCCCACCCTGCTGAGCTGCCCTGTTAAACAACAACTGCATGAGGATAAGGTGTATTAAAATGAAAAAGCTCAACGCTTCAGCTAAACAGATAACGGATAGCCGTCGGCTTCTCCAAAATCCTTATGCATACCTAGCCGGTTCGGGGGCTTTAGAGGCAGAGATAGTCCTACCGATCCAGAAGATTAATACAGTGCTCACGCAAAGCCAGCGCAAAAAAATGGATATGCCAAGTCGAGATGCACTGATTGAACATAAAGCACGTAACCTTCAAGCAGAGATTTGGAAGGATCGGGAAAGGCTTTTCCCTGAAGGAGCCCCCGCTGATCCTGTTCAGCTGCTCGACCCCAGTCTTGCCATCCGATACATTGGCTACGAATATAGCCTAGCTGATGATCTTGGCGATTGTTGGGGAAAAGGATCAAACAGTGGAATTGCAGGAATCATTGATCGACTGGCAAAACGGATCAGCATTTCTCGGGAGTTTTCTTCCGATATTCGCCGCTTTACTGCTGCGCACGAACTCGGACATGCCATATTGCATGAAGGCACCCGAATGCACAGAGATCGTCCTATCGACGGCTCTATAAAATCACATCTACCACGTAGCCCAATAGAACTCGAAGCTGATAAATTTGCAAGCTTTTTTCTAATGCCAGGAAAACTTGTTAGAGAACGCTTCCGGATGATTTTTGGAGGCTCAGCTGCCTTTGTGCTGACTGATGATACAGCATTTGCACTTGATCCCTCTAACCCAGGTGCTTTAATTGGCAAGTGTAGAACTACACGTGATCTGTCCAGAGTTCTTGCCAAAGCCGAGCAGTATAATGGCCGTCAATTTCGCTCTCTAGCAATTCAGTTTGGCATTTCGATAGAAACAATGGCAATTCGGATTGAAGAACTGCGACTTGTTGAAGCCTGGTAGGGTGGGCACGTTTTTTGTGCCCACGCGGAACATATAATACAAATCCAACACAGGTTAAAGGGGTCAGAGCCCTGAGGGTTAAAGGGGTCAGAGCCCTTATTATAGAGCCCTTATTCTCAATATCCATTACAACCCGGTAAAACATGGCTTGTGTGAGCAGCCGATTAATGGCCGTATTCAACCGTGCACAAGCCCGTAGGTTGGGGTGAGGAACGAACCCCAACACCACCTCGGAGGTCGGGCGTCGTCCCGCCTGTTGGGGTTCACAAAATACGTTCACCCCAACCTACAGCCATGCAGCCAGATAGGGTGGGCACGTCTTTTGTGCCCACGCGGAACATAATGCAAACCCAACACATTGATGCTTCCTCCGCATAACTGAACCCACCATGTCACACTATCGGCGTGCAAATACCGCTGGGGGAACTTATTTCTTCACCGTGGTGAGCTACCGCCGTCAGAAAATCCTCTGTGATGAACGGGTGCGTGATGCATTGCGTGAAGGGATAGCCCGTAGGTTGGGGTGAGGAACGAACCCCAACACTACCTCGGAGGCCGGGAGTTGCCCCGCGGTTAAAGAGGTCAGAGCCCTTATTCTCATTTCTAGTGGACGAACTGCGTTCCGTGTTTGACCCGCGCGGTGGTTATTTCAAGAAAGGCGGCAAGTACATGCCGTCGCTGGTTGCCGAGCTTGGCGATGCCATTGAATGCCACCTCAAGCTTATTGGTTTGATCAAGGACGATGAACTGGATGAGCATCAACAGAAGTTGATGGCGGAGAAGCGGGCGCAGTATGAAGCCGCCAATCAGGAAGCGGAGGCCGAGAGTGATTTTCCGGCTGGGGCGCAGCTTTGTGGCAAGTGCAGTACCAAGGCCGTGATCAAGATGGATGGGTGTATGACGTGTTTGAATTGTGGGGATAGTAAGTGTGGGTGAGGGTTAATTAATTAAATTGGTCGCAGAGGCGGTGTATCAGTTATTGGTGCACTGCCTTTTTTATAGTGCTGGATTGCGACATTTTTTAACTTAAAAATGCCACGCGGATTGTATAGATTGGAATCGCCTTATTTGCTGTATTTGGCAAATAAGATTTACGGTATATAAGGGGGGAGTTGCCATTAGTAATGACTGGAGTCTGTATATCGCCGTATTTGCATTAGCCCTTTCGGGCTTTAATACATGGTATTCGATGCTGAGAAAGGGGGAGCTACAATTTGCTTGTTCGCGATGGACAATTATTGGGTTAGATGCTTGTGGAAGTCTTGGAGCAGCTTTCGCAGTTAAGGTGGACATGCTTAACTCTGGAAGTAGCCCGCTTTTTCTAAAAGACCTTCTCCTTGTGGTCGAAACGTGCGATGGAAAAAGTATATTCTATGAGCCTATATTCTTATTCGACATGACACGGTATATAGAATCAATTGGCGAGGCGAATCGAATTACAATGTGTCAAAAGGGCGCGATCCCACTGCCTACTATTGTTTCGGCTGGAGAGAGGTTGAACTTTGGCTGTGAGGTTTTATTTTTGCCTCATGACAAGGAAAAACCCGTACTAATAGATTCCGATTCGTTCTTCGAGTTAAAGTTGCTCTCACTATCAGGTGACAGTAAAAACTATAGACTAATAGCAAGGCAGAAAATAACAAGTAGTGACATTGGCAATCTTTCCAACGGAAGTTTCTCTGGGGTAATGTCTACGGCATCAACAAGTAAACGCGATAAATATATTGAGACCCATGCTGCGCAATAACCGCAGCACGTAGGTTGGGGTGAACAGCCCGTAGGTTGGGGTGAGGAACGAACCCCAACACCACCTCGGAGGCCGGGCGTTGCTCCGCCTGTTGGGGTTCGCAAAATACGTTCACCCCAACCTACAGCCATGCAGCCAGATAGGGTGGGCACGTCTTTTGTGCCCACGCGGAACATAATGCAAACCCAACACATTGATGCTTCCTCCGCATAACGGTTAAAGGGGTCAGCGCGTAGGTTGGGGAGATCGGAAGAGCGTCGTGGAGGGAAAGAGTGTAGATCTCGGTGGTCG
>CAJVYS010000037.1 GCA_913009875.1 uncultured Gammaproteobacteria bacterium
AATGACTGAAACAACCGAACTCAACTACGAAGGCGTCGAGCAACTCCCCCTCAAGGAGTTTACCGAAAAGGCCTATCTCGACTATTCCATGTACGTGATCATGGATCGCGCGTTGCCGCATATTGGCGACGGGCTGAAACCCGTGCAGCGACGCATCGTCTATGCCATGTCCGAGCTGGGGCTGAAGGCGACGGCCAAGTACAAAAAATCGGCGCGTACCGTGGGTGACGTACTGGGCAAGTTCCATCCACACGGCGATTCGGCCTGTTACGAGGCAATGGTGCTGATGGCGCAGCCGTTTTCCTATCGCTATCCGCTCATCGACGGGCAGGGTAACTGGGGTGCGCAGGATGATCCCAAGTCCTTCGCGGCAATGCGTTACACGGAGTCGCGGCTGGCGAAATATGCCGAGCTGCTGCTGTCTGAGGTGGGGCAGGGGACGGTGGACTGGGAGCCAAACTTCGATGCCACCCTGGAGGAACCGTCGGTGCTGCCGGCGCGGGTGCCGAATCTGTTGCTCAACGGCACCACCGGCATCGCCGTGGGTATGGCCACGGATATCCCGCCGCACAATCTGCGTGAAGTCGTCGCGGCCTGCGTGCACCTGCTGGAAGAGCCGAAGGCCACCCTGGATGACTTGTGTGAATTCGTGCAGGGGCCGGATTTTCCCACTGAGGCGGAGATCATCACCCCGCGCGCCGATCTGCTGAAGATGTATGCCAAGGGTGGTGGCTCGGTGCGCGCGCGCGCGGTGTGGGAGAAAGAGGACAGCGCGATGGTGATTACCGCCCTGCCGCATCAGGTGTCCGGCTCCAAGGTGCTGGAGCAGATTGCGGCGCAGATGCGGGCCAAGAAACTGCCCATGGTGGAGGATTTGCGCGATGAGTCGGATCATGAAAATCCGACTCGGCTGGTGATCGTGCCGCGCTCCAACCGTGTCGATCTGGACGAGGTGATGAAGCACCTGTTCGCCACCACCGATCTGGAACGCAGCTACCGCGTCAACATGAATATCATCGGTCTCGACGGCCGCCCACAGGTGAAGGACCTGCGCAGCCTGCTCAGCGAGTGGCTGGTGTTCCGCACCGACACCGTGCGCCGCCGGCTGGAGTACCGCTTGCAGAAGGTCAAGCGCCGTCTGCACATGTTGGACGGTTTGCTGGTCGCCTTCCTCAATCTGGATGAAGTGATCCGTATCATTCGTAGCGAGGACGAGCCCAAGGCGGTGCTGATGCGGCGCTTCGATCTCAGCGAGGAACAGACGGACTACATCCTCGATACCAAGCTGCGCCAGCTGGCGCGCCTGGAAGAGATGAAGATCCGTGCTGAACAGGAGGAGCTGGCCGCCGAACGCGACAAGCTGGAAAAAATTCTCGCGTCGAAACAGCGTCTGAAAACGCTGGTGAAAAAGGAGTTGCTGGCCGATGCCGAGGAGTATGGCGATGCGCGCCGCTCGCCCATCGTCGAGCGCGAGGCTGCCCAGGCGTTGGACGAAACGGCGCTGATCAGCGCCGATCCGGTGACCATCGTGCTGTCGGAGAAGGGCTGGATACGTGCCGCCAAGGGCCACGAGGTGGACGCCACGGCGCTCAATTACAAGGCGGGTGACGCCTTCCGGGCTGCCGTTGCCGGGCGCTCCAACCAGTTGGCGGTATTCCTCGACAGCACGGGGCGTTCGTACTCGATTCCGGCCCACACCCTACCCTCGGCGCGAGGTCAGGGCGAGCCGCTCACCGGGCGGGTGAATCCGCCCGACGGTGCACAGTTTGTCGATGTGCTGGCGGGCAGGCCGGATGACCGCTACCTGCTGGCCTCGGATGCCGGTTATGGTTTCGTCGCTAAGCTGGAAAATATGTTCGCCAAGAACAAGGGTGGCAAGGCGCTGCTGAACCTGCCGCGCGGGGCCAGGGTACTACCGGTGTGTCCGATCACGGACGTGACGACGGATTGCATCGCCGCGGTGACCACCGCGGGCCGGCTATTGGTGATCCCGCTCAGTGAATTGCCGGAGATGGCCAAGGGCAAGGGCAACAAGATCATCGGTATTCCGGCGGCGCGGGTGCAGGATCGCGAGGAGTATGTGGTGGGGATCGCCGTGGTGCCGGCGGGCGAAAGCATGACGATTTTGTCCGGCAAGCGTCACCTGACGCTGAGGGCGAAGGATCTCGAACACTATGCCGGTGAACGCGGCCGTCGGGGCGCCAAGTTGCCGCGCGGCTTTCAGCGCGTCGACGGCGTGCAGGCGGGTGAGCGCTGATTTGAAATTCGTCGACTCAGGCCCTAATGTGGCAGGGCAATGGATAACGCGGTGACGATACAGTGATAGATATGCCCGAGTGGCTGGACTGGTTGCCTGTTGCCAGGAAAAAAGGCAGGGAGATTGCGCCGCGGATACTGCCGATGCCACTGGAACTGCCTGCGCTGCGGACCCGCAGCCGCCTTTCCCATCAGAAGGACAAGCTGCTGCCACCACCGGAGTCCTGGCGTGAGCTGGGTGAGCATCCCATCGAGCTGCTGCGTGAGATCGACCGCTACCTGAAGCGCATTAACGGTGAGCACTTGGCGCCCAGGCGGCGCCTGCGCTGGGTGATTTTTTGCCTGCAGTACGCCTGCCCGGCGATCCGCAAGATCTATTCGGAGCACCACAAGGGCGACGCCGTGCCGGAGGCCCATGATCGCCGTGAGGGACTGATGGTGGCGATCCATGTCTGCTCCCAGCTGTCCCTGGGTTTCAAGCATATCCTGCGACGTGATTATCAATTGTCGGATGCGCGTTACAGCCGTGTACGCGGCCGCGTACGGGAGTGTGCGCAGCTTGTCCTCGAGCTGATTCGCATGGAACAGCGCCTGCGTGCACTGCGCTATCAGAAGCTACCCGCCACCGCCTGGTTGGATTGCAATCGTATTTTCTTTGCCATCCGCCAGTGTGAGGATGTGTATGTTCAGCATAAGGCCCTGAGTTGTCTGCAAGTGCCGCTGGAACGCAAGGACGGCGATACGGATCTGTCCCGCCGAATGCCACAGAACATCAGTATCCATCAGCTTTTTATCCTCATTCAGCTCTTCGGGCTGATGGATACCAATACGGTTTCCTCGCAGAAGATGCATATCGTTGATGCACAATTGGCCAAGGTGCTGCCGAAGCTGAAGGCAGTAACGGATACCGGCACGGCGCTGGGCATGGGGCAGGTGATCGTCTACGGCAATCAGGACAGGCCGCCGTATTTCGAGCGCCAGGATGAAAAGGCCGAGGCGTCGCTGGCGCGGCAGCGGCTGCTGGCGGCGGAGGAGCAGGGTACCTCCAGTGAACAGCAGGTGCCGGTGGCGGTGCGTATTGACCTGATATTGCTGGAAGAATCCTTGCGGCTGGAGCATGAGCAGCTGTATCGCCTGTTCGACAGCAATAATGCCGATGACCGTTCACGCATGGTGGCGGATTCGCAGGATCTCACGCGCCTGCTGACGGTGGACGCCATGTGCGACAAGCTGCGTATGAAACGGCGCCAGCATCCACGCAGGTATTCCCTCGGCAAGAAGATACTGTATGTTTACACGGGCTTCATGTCGGTCTATCAGTTGCTGATGGAGGCCGAGGTGGAGGATGATGAGCGCGCCCTGCTAAGTGATGAGCACCAGCTACGCGACGCGCTGGCGGAGCGCTCGGCATTGATCGCCACGGACCGTGATTCCAGTTCGGCCGGTCAGTGGTTCGTGATGGATATCAGTGCCGGTGGGGTGCATATCAAGACCCATGAATCCCAGTTCACCACGGCGTTGTTTATCGGCCAGCTGGTGGCCTTTGGCTATACGCGTGATGAGTTGCGTTCGCCAACGGTGGCCTATGTGTCGCGCTTTCTACGCAACGGGCCGGATATCGAGGTGACTCTGCGTACCCTTTCCACCCGGGTCGAGGCCACGGCGGTACAGAGCGACTTCCTCAGCCAGAGCGATATGGCCCTGCCGGCCATTTGGGCACGCCTGGCGGACGGGCGGGAAGGTGTGATCCTGCACCAGAGCCACCGCCTGTCCTCGGCGACACCGGTCAGTCTGGAGCAGGGCGGGAAACGTGTTTCGTGGACGATTCAGTCCACCGGCACCCTGCAGCGGGAGTTTGTTCTGCATGTGTTACAAAAAGGTGATACGGACACCGTCAAATAGGGCTTGAAAAGCCGCGGGCCATCCCTCACATACCCTCCTTCTGAACCAATTTCCTGATTTGGGAGTTTTACCGAATGAAACGAATTGCGTTATTCCTGGCCACCAACCTGGCCATCATTGTGGTGCTCAGTATCACGCTGCGTCTGCTGGGGGTGGAAGGAATTCTCGATGAGCAGGGGATCAATCTGGATCTCAACAGTCTGTTGGTGTTTTCGGCGCTGTTCGGCTTTGGCGGTTCCTTTCTTTCCCTGGCCATTTCCAAATGGACGGCAAAGCGCTTCACCGGTGCCCAGGTTATCGAGCAGCCGCGTGACAACCGTGAGCGCTGGCTGGTGGAAACCGTGGCACGTCAGGCTCAGGCAGCTGGCATCGGTATGCCCGAAGTGGCTATCTACCCGGCGCCGGAGATCAATGCCTTTGCCACCGGCATGTCGCGAAACAATGCCCTGGTGGCGGTGAGTAACGGCCTGCTCGACAACATGACCCAGGACGAGGCCGAGGCGGTGCTGGCCCACGAGGTCAGCCATGTGGCCAATGGTGACATGGTGACCCTGGCGCTGATTCAGGGGGTGGTGAATACCTTCGTGATCTTCCTCTCGCGGGTCATTGGGCAGTTTGTTGACCGGGTGGTGTTCAAGAATGAACGCGGTCACGGTCCGGCCTTCTGGATTACCACCATCATTGCCGAAATCGTTATCGGCATCCTTGCCAGCACGATCGTCATGTGGTTCTCGCGCAAGCGCGAGTTCCGTGCCGATGCGGGGGGGGCGGCGCTGGCCGGACGGGAGAAGATGATTGCCGCCTTGCAGCGTCTAAAGGTGAGTGCCGGTGAGGCGGAACTGCCGGACCAACTGGCGGCCTTCGGTATCTCCGGCCATATCAGTCGTGGTTTGAAAGGTCTGTTTCGCTCACATCCGCCACTGGATGATCGTATCGCGGCGCTGCGGGCCGGTGCCTGAGAGGGATCTTCCACGGTATGAGAAAAGGCACCTTCGGGCGCCTTTTTTTGTGGTGTTTGTGGTGAATGAATCAGTCCGCGAATGAACGCCAATGACGTCTTGATTTTCCATCAAAAGGTTAAAACCACCGGCTTTAG
Organism: uncultured Gammaproteobacteria bacterium; assembly: GCA_913009875.1. Taxonomy (GTDB): domain Bacteria; phylum Pseudomonadota; class Gammaproteobacteria; order SZUA-152; family SZUA-152; genus DRQN01. The sequence continues at coordinate 5,255 of CAJVYS010000037.1, forward strand.
CCGGTCAGCCCTCAGCCATGCATTTTTTAGCAAGCGATCAGTGATACACAGAAGTTGGGTAATCCGTTAAAAAATTTCAGTTTCAGTCTCTGTAGGATGCCGGTGAGCGCTAGCGAACCGCATCCTACACGAAATATTGAGAATATTGCCCGGCTGGATTTCAAAACGGGTCTGCCGACCCGTATCCGGACTTTCAGTCCGTAAGACTAACCCACCCGCTTTAGCGGGTGGTTGTTGAGTTTCATTGGCGTTTATTGGCGTTCATTCGCGGACTATTTTTTTATGGACTTGATCCATACAACGGATTCCACCGCCTTGCGGCCCGTGTTTCTGCTTGGAGCAAATGCAAAGCAGGGAGGGGCTGGGTTTCCTGTTACGGCTGCGGAGTGCGTGATGACCTACACTAGCGAACCTAGTGTCCTGGTAAGAACCTGTACGGTACCGCTCAGCCGCCACCGCTGGAGAAATCATAGTCCATGTCATCTTCCGGGTATTGCAGGTAATAGCCCTGAATGAAGTTCACCCCGTGCTGCCACAGCACCGCCAGACAAGCCGAATCCTGAACATGCTCGGCAATGGTCTGGAAGCCTTTTCTGCGGCCCAGTTCTGCCACTTCCTGAATGACCTGCTGGCTGTCTTCATTGTTGACGTTGGCGATGTGGCTGCCATCGATCTTGAGGAAGTCCACCCGCAGGTGATTGAGATAGGACAGGGACTGGGTTTCGCTGCCCACATGATCGAGGGCAAACTTGCAGTGCAGCTGCTGCAGGCCATCGGCGAAACTTTTTGCCGTGGAGAGGTTTTCTACGGCGGCCTGTTCGGTGATCTCGAACACCATGCTGTCACCATGCAGGCGGGCGGCCTGCAGCAGTTTGCTGATCCAACCCAGTGTGCCCGGGTCATTCAATGAGGCGGAAGACAGTTTGATGAAGAATTGCAGCTTCTTGCCCAGCTTGCGCTTGTCCAGCAGGGTGCGGGCGGCATTTCTGACGACCCAACGGTCGATGTCGATCAACAGCCCGGCATTTTCAGCGGCATCGAGAAATTCACCCGGCATCACCAGTTGGTTGTCCGGGCCCAGCATGCGCAGCAGGACTTCGTAGCGTTCGCCCGGCTCTGCATGCAGGCTGACAATGGGCTGATACTGCAGGCTGAAGCGATTATTCTTCAGCGCGATCTGCAACAGGGCGATCATTTTTTTGTCTGCTTGCAGCACAGCCAGGGCATCTTCTTCAGAGAAGCTGTGTATCCGGTTGCCGCCCCGTTCCCGGGCGATGCCGCAGGCCTGTTCCGCATGCCCCAAGACCTGCTTGGTATCCTGTGTGGTTTCATGGATGGGCGCAACGCCAATGCTGAAGGTAGTGGTGACGGATTTTTCCTCGATGTCGAAAATCTTGTCGGCCAGTGCCTGGCGCAACTGCTCGGCCAGTTCCTCGGCCTGTGCGCTATTCGAGTTATTGAGGATGATGGTAAATACAGTGCCGGCGTAACGGGCCAGGATGGCATCGTCCGGGCTGTTGTCACGTAGCAGCTGGGCGATGTCGGCCAGCACCAGGTCACTGCCGGCAATGCCCAAGGTTTCTTTGATAGTCTTGAAATCACTGGGTTCCAGGTACAGCAGGGTGCCGTGGCATTCGTCTGCCGTGGCACTGGCCAGGGTTACCTTGAGTTCTTCCATGAAGTGCTGATGGTTGAACAGCCCGGTGAGCAGATCCTGCTGGCGGAGTTGCTGCAGTTCCTTTTCCAGCTCTTTGCTGTGACTTTTCTGGTGAATCATGATCTGGGTGCAGGGCTCGCCATCCACACTGGCCGGAGAGAACTGCATGGTGGCCTGGAATTCGTCGCCATCGGCATGCACGACGTTGAATTCCAGCGTACCTTCCGGCGTTTCACCATGGCCCAGAGTGCGCAGGACGTCTTTGAATTTCTGCTGCTCGTTGGGGGCGATCATGTCCATGACCGGTACGGATTCCAGTTCGTCACGGTCGACATAACCAAAGATGTCCAGATAACTCTGGTTGACGTAGACATGCATGCCTTCGTGCAGATAGGCCACGGGGTCACGTGAGCTGTCGAGCAACACGCGGTTGCGTTTTTCACTTTCCGCGTAAAGATTTTTGCATTGCCGGTGGGCGCGGCGTTCATGCAGGTTGCTGATTTCCCGGGTGATCACCAACAGCAGATGATCCTGGGTTTCTTCGTTGATGTAGTCGGCGGCGCCGGCCTTCAGCATGGCCACGATGCTGTCGTTATCGCCTTGCGGGCCAAACACGATGCAGGGGATGTCCTTGCCGGCCCGTTTGATGGTGGCAATGGCGTCGAGGGCGCGGTAGTCGCCGACCTGCGAGGCGGCCAGCAGGATGTCCCAGGTCTGCTCGTCGAGGGCGGACTGCAGGTCTTCGTTATCCTCGATATGGCGGTAGCGCACGGCGAAGCCGGCGTTGCGCAGGCTGCTGGCCAGTGCTTCGGCATCGTTGGATGATTCTTCAAGAATCAGTGGACGGATGACATTCCCGGTGTCCAATGGATTACTCCTGGAAATCTGTTGCTGATGGGCGAGTGGGTTCAGAGGGTCGACCACACGTCATCAAAGCCTTCCTCTTCTTGCGGGAAGCCGGCTTTGTCCGGCGGGGTATCTTCGCTTTCGATCACAGTGAACTCGAATTGTGCGAAGACGCCCGTGCTTTCCAGCATCTTGCTCAGCTTGATCAAGGCCTTCTGGCCGTGAATGTTGGTGATGATGCTATCACCTTCACGCTGCCAGGCATGGGTAATGATGGTGGTAGGCTGGTTGATGCCGCTGAGTTCAGGAAGGATCAGGCTGCGGTTGTATTTCTTGCTTTCTCCATCCTTGGGGATGGTGGCCGTGGCGATGGCTTCGGCACAGGGGGCCAGTTTTTGAATGCCCAGTTCGAGACCGTTTTTCCAGCTTTTGATGCGGCGGATGATGCCAATGGAAAGCTGCCCGGGATCCGATGTGTCGTCATTCAGGCCGACCAGTTCGCCCACCTGCACGCGCTGCGAGTCCTTGTCATATTCCACACGACCCAACAGGCAATAACCACCGGCACTTTCGTTGACGCCCTTGCAGTCAACGGGAGTGAACAGGGCCTCCCTGCGCCGCCGGTCATCTTCCTCGTTGGCGGACATGCTGTAGGACGGGTTGGAGGCGCGATAGGTGTAGTCAGGATCCCATACGTCCGGGGTATGGTCATCGATGTTACTGATGCCGAATACCGGCGTGCTGGTGTAGAGCGCTGGCCTGCCCAGTTCCATGCTGTCATCCGGTGTGCCTAGAACGGGCTGTACATTGATATTTTCGATGGTGCCGGCACACAGGCTCCTGACGCCCACCCGCAGTGGGCGCAGGATCTCGTCGATGTAATGATGTGTTGCGCTCAGGCCCAGGGTAATGGTGATTTTATTATTGCTGGCGGTGCGTGAGAAGACCCGCCGGGACTTGCCGCTCCAGGTGAGTGCCAGACGCTTGAGTACTTCCCCCGGAATCTCGTTATTTCCTGAGCCCTGTGGCAGGATGCCGTTGCTGATGACACGGGTCATTTCGCTCGTGTCGACATTGCGACAGAAAACGGGATTGGTGGCACCGTCGTCACAAAAGAAGCCGGGCGCGGCATCGCTGTTCAGGTTGATCGAGGTGCAGCCCTCTGCCTCTCCACGGACACTGAAGGGCAGGATGCGGCAGGCGGGCGCCCATTCCTTGAGTGCCTTGAAGATCGCGTCGGTAATATGCTGGCGCAGGCCGTAGGGATTGGCCAGGGCCAGCAGCAGGATCTGCCTGTAGTTGTCCTCGATGGTACTGTCCGGTGTATCGCTTTCCGTAATGGCGTCTTTGATCACCTTGTCGTGCAACTGGTTTTCTTCGGCAAACAGGTACAGACGATTCAGTTCCAGCCAGGTGTTTTCCGGGTGGTGAATGTAGATCTGGTAGGCGCACAGCAGCACACTGCTGAGATAATGCATGGCGCGATGAATGCTGATGCCGATGCTTTTCATCTTCAGGCGGGAAAAGCTTTTCGCCAGGGTGTCTTCGATGACGGACTTGTAGCCCATGGCCATCTCGGAATTGAGTTGGATGGCGAGTTCGGCGATTTTCTGATTTTTTGGCGAAAGTGGCAGGTTCTGCCGGATATAGTATTTTTTCAGGGTTTCAGTGATGACGAACAGGGGTGGGCGCAGGGCTTCCAGTGACTTGAAGCGATCCTGTGGCGAAATAATCAGCCGGTTCATCTCCCGAAGGGTGGTATAGATCTGGCGTGCGCATTCGCCGATATTGGCCATCGGCAGGGCGGCCACCCAGGCCTCTACCTGTTTGGGGCGGGTAGGGAATGAGTTGCTGCCGGGTTGCATTTGGTGCGGAATGGTCAGCAGTCCTTCCAGTGTATTGCCTGCCACGTTTGCTCCTGAATTTATTTTACGGCCCTGTATATCCGTACGAGAGTATACTTCGCTACGGATAAAACGCCACATTCTCCTATCATAAGGGTATTTCGGCAGATTTTTGTTGTGCCTTTAATGACTTGTTGTGCCTTTAATGACTTGCCGAAGAGTGCAGGCCGGTTTTGCCCTGTTCAATGCTCGGACACTACACGAGTTGTTTATAGGGTGCGCCGGCCTGTTCGCGAACCAGCCGCGGCACCAGGTAACCGGGCAGTTGCCGGCGCAGTTGCTCCATCAGTTCGCGTGCGCGTGTCTCGTCGACGGCAAAATGCGCGGCGCCCTGCACGTGATCCAGCAGGTGCAGGTAATAGGGCAGGACACCGGCCTCGAACAGGTTTTCTCCCAGATCCGCCAGTGCCATCACCGAGTCGTTGACCCCCTGCAGCAGCACGGCCTGATTGAGCAGGGTGGCGCCGGTGGCCTGGATCTGGCGCAGGCCCCGGGCGACGGTGTCGTCGATTTCGTTAGCGTGATTGGCATGGATCACCACCACCGTGCGCCAGGGCAACTCGGCCAGCCAGGCCAGGAGTTCATCATCGATGCGCTGCGGCAGCACCACCGGCATGCGGGTGTGAATACGCAGGCGGCGGATGTGCGGGATGTTGCGCAGGCCCTCGCTGAGGGTGCGCAGGCGCGGGGTATCCAGGCTCAGTGGGTCACCGCCACTGAGGATCACCTCGCTGATGCTGGTATCGGCGGCGATGTAGGCGAGGGTGTCGCGCCAGTCGTCCGTGCCGGCGTGCGCTTCGCCATAGGGAAAATGCCGGCGGAAGCAGTAACGGCAGTGGATGGGACAGGCGCCGGTGGTGACGATCAGTGCGCGGCCGTGATACTTCTGCAACAGCCCCGGGCGGCGGGTGGCAGGGCCGTCACCCACCGGATCCAGGCTGTAGCCGGTGGGCGTTTCCCGCTCGCGGCGCAGGGTCAGCACCTGCCGCAGCAAGGGATCGGCCGGATCACCGTGGCGCATGCGCTCGACGTAGGCCTGCGGCACGCGCAGGGGGAAATCCGCGGCATCGTCGATGGGTTCCGGTAGTTGTTCCGTGCTCAGACCGACGGCTCGCAGCAGCTCGCCGGGCTGGCGGATGGCCGTGGCCAGGGCCTTTTTCCAGTCTGTGTCCTGACAATGGTGTGTGCTTAGCGGTATCATTAATCAAAGTGCCCTTAATCTTTTTCGCCCGGTGGAACGGGCGGCCAATATTCCCAGAATGAGGCTGAAATGGCTAATTACTCGACCAATGAATTTCGATCCGGCCTCAAGGTTATGATCGACAACGACCCCTGCGCCATGATCGAGTGCGAGTTCGTCAAGCCGGGCAAGGGGCAGGCCTTCGCTCGCGTCAAGCTGCGCAACCTGCTCACCGGCCGCACCGTGGAGCGCACCTACAAATCCGGCGAATCCCTGCCGGGTGCCGACGTGATGGACACGGATCTGCAATATCTCTACAACGACGGCGAGTTCTGGTACTTCATGCACCCCGAGACCTTTGAGCAGGTGGCCGCCGATGCCAGTGCCGTGGGTGACAACGGCAAGTGGCTGAAGGAGCAGGACTCGTGCGTTGTGACCCTTTGGAACGACCGTCCCATCGATGTGGTGCCGCCCAACTTCGTCGAGCTGCGTATTGTCGAGACCGACCCCGGCGTGCGCGGCGACACCGCCAGTGGCGGCGGCAAACCGGCCACCCTGGAGACCGGCGCTGTGGTGCGTGTGCCCCTGTTCGTGGAAAACGATGAAGTCATCAAGGTGGACACGCGCAGCGGCGAATATGTGGGTCGGGTGAAGGGTTGATCTGACGAAAGGACACCGCGCGCGTGTCACACCAAGACGTAGACTGGCAACCCAGCGCAACGCTGGATGCCTTGAAACAGCGGGCGGCCTTGATGAGCCGCCTGCGTTGTTTCTTTGCTGAGAAAGACGTGTTGGAAGTGGAGACGCCGCTGCTCTCCACTGCCGGCACCACTGATCCGCAGATCCACAGTTTCGAGACCCGCTACGCAGGCCCCGGTGCGGCACAGGGTCGGCCGCTGTACCTTGCCACCTCCCCCGAATTCGCCATGAAGCGCCTGCTGGCTGCCGGCAGCGGCCCCATCTACCAGATCTGCAAGGCCTTCCGCCAGGGCGAGGCCGGGCGGTTGCACAATCCGGAATTCACCCTGCTGGAATGGTACCGGCCCGGGTTTGACCATTTTCAGCTGATGGATGAGGTCGAGGCGTTGGTGGCCGAGCTGGCCGATGGGTGGTTGCCCGATGTGTCCGCCAAGCGTATGACCTATGCAGAGCTGTTTCAGCAGCATCTCGGGCTGGATCCCCATACGGCCAGTGCGGAGACCCTGGCGCAGTGCGCGGCAGGCTTTCCGGGGCTGGCGGGGATTTCCGGGCTGGACCGTGACGGCTGGCTGGATCTGCTCATGAGCCATGTCATTCAGCCCCGACTGGGGCTGGGGGGGCTCACTTTTGTTTATCATTACCCCGCTTCACAAGCGGCCCTTGCACGTATCAGCCAATCCACGCCGGATGTTCCCGCCATCGCTGAACGTTTTGAGCTTTTTTACCAGGGTGTGGAGCTGGCCAATGGCTTTCACGAGCTGACCGATGCCCGTGAGCAACGGGCGCGCTTTGAGCAGGATCTGGCACAACGCCGGGCGCAGGATTTGCCGCCGATCCCCATCGATGAGCGCCTACTCACGGCCCTGGATGAGGGCATGCCTCCCTGTGCGGGCGTAGCCCTGGGGCTGGACAGGTTATTATTGGTATTCAATGGTCTGACACGGCTGTCCGATGTTATTTCATTTCCCTTTGCTCGCGTCTGAATCAGTAAAATACAGGGCTGTTGTCAGGCGTCGATTTACTTTACATTCTTGAACAGAAATAGAGTGCGGGATTCAATAGCTTTTTTCTCAGGAATCTGCAGTAGCTTGTTTTATCAGCCGATATCAATCGCGATGGGAACTTGGCCCGCATCTTGCTATCTTTTTATATCGGCCTGACATCGATAGGAAAGTCGATGTCGTCGTTTGTGATGCGAAACAAGAAGTAACAACAATGAGTGTCAGGGACGTTCGGTTTGTCAGGAGAAAACAATGGAAAAACGCTGGAGTGAAAGAAAGCAGCTTCGAGTCTGTGTCGATGTCTATCTGAACGGAGATTTGCTGAATTCGGGGCGTTCCTCGGATATTGGCCTCGGCGGCACCTTCCTGGGTATTGATTCCGTGGCAGGCATGAATAAGGATGCCAATGTCGAACTGGTTTTTCGTCTGTTGTCCGATGAAGCCGGAGAAGAGAGTGTCCGCCACACGGTTCATGCCCGTGTGGTCCGGGTTGCCGATCAGGGGGTGGGGTTCAAATTCTGCGATTTCGACACGGGCGTGTTCCGTTCGCTGCAGGAGATTATGGCCTATCAAAACCATAACGGGTCGGCACCACGAGCCATGTAAATGATTGTGCGGTGGCGGGGCTGCGCCGCATCACATTAACCTAATCCAAATAAACTGGAATAAGTACCTTCACGAAATAATTTTCTACAAAATGCGTGGAAAATTATTTCTAAGGTACTAAATTAATCATCAGCCCTTATCATTCCCTTCGGGTTCTTCCGTCTGTTGCTGTTTCCATTTGTCGTAGCATTCGAGTCCGCAGAAGTGCTGTGCGTACTCATCACCTTCCTGGCTCGTGGCCACGGATGCAGGAATCTCCTTCAGACATACCGCGCAGGCGACATGCCCGGTTTCCGCAGGTGTGATTTTTTCGACCATTGCCAACCCCTTTGCTGCCTATCTAATTTTAAGTATAGTTCTAAACGCGACAGGCTCCTAGGTGTTGCCCCATCTGCACCGGCGCGCCGGGCGTGACGGAATCCGCCCATTGCACGGCATCGCGGCCAAACAGCACGATGACGGTGGAGCCCATATTGAATCGACCCATTTCCTCGCCCTTGGCGAATTCCCGTGCATCACTGCCTTCATAATCCCAATGCCGTACCCGCTTGCCTTCCGGCGGGGTGATTTCGCCGGCCCACACGGTCTCGATACTGGCGACGAAGATGGCGCCCACCAGCACCATCGCCATGGGTCCGGCCTCGGTGTCGAAATAGGTGATGATTCGTTCGTTGCGCGCAAACAGCCCGGGAATGATGCGGGCGGTGGCGGCGTTGACGCTGAACAGCCGCCCCGGCACGTGGCTCATGGCCGTCAGCTTGCCGGTTAGTGGCATGTCGATGCGATTGTAGTCCCGCGGTGACAGGTAGAGGGTGGCAAATCTACCGTCGGTGAAGTTTTCCGCCCGGTGTGGGCCGCCGCCCAGCAGCTGCAGCAGCGAGTAGTCCTGCCCCTTGGCCTGGAAGATGCGGCCATCGTGGATCGGCCCGGCCTGGCTCACGGTGCCGTCCACCGGGCAGGCGACGGCCTTTTCACCGCTAACGATGGGCCGTGCGTCCGGGCGCAGGGCGCGGGTGAAGAAAGCGTTGAAATTGGCATAGCTGTCCAGGTCCGGTTCCTGTGCCAGACTCATGTCGACGCGGTAGTGCCTGGCGAACCAGCGCATGAACCAGCGCCGCATGAGGGGGTTGGTGCTGCGGGTAAGGGCGTGCATGACACGCGACAGGGCGTGCGTGGGCAGCAGGTACTGCGGCCAGGCCTTGAGATAGTCACTCAGGCTCGGGGATTGCTCGGGGTGTTGCTTCATGGGGTTGCCCTAATGGTCGTGCTCATGCTTTTTCATATCCCCATGCGACTCTTTCTGCATGCCCATTGGGTGATCCGGGTCGTGATGATGGGCCATGCCACTGGTGCCGCCGCCGCCGCGGCGGACGTCTGCACGGATGTTCAGTGATGAACCATCCGCGAAGTGCAGGGTGAGGTCGACCTTGTCGCCGCTCTTCAATGGCGCAAGCGGGTTGATCAGCATGATGTGCAGGCTGCCCGGCTCGAAGCTGACCTTGCCGTGGGCGGGAATCATGATTTTCATCACTCGGGCCATGGTCGCCATGCCATCCTTTTCTGCCGAACGGTGCAGTTCGATGCGCTTGAAGGACGGCGATTCCACGGATACCAGGGTGCGCATCTTATCGCCATGATTGTGCAACTGCAGATAGGCGGCCAGTACCCTGGCCGTGGGCGGTGCTTCACGCACCCAGGGGTCGTGGGCCTCGATGCCATGCTGGGATGAGGCCCAGGCGCTGCTGGTGAGGAAGAACAGGGTAAGGAGGGTGGCTAACGATTTCATGACGTTCCTTTTTCTGACGGTCTTTTGGGCGTGTTATGACGAAGGGGGTTGGTATTGCCGGCGGATCTCAAGAAATTGCCGGTGGACGTCCTGTGCATGGTGCGGTGCTTTGATGCGCGCATGATAGCGGACCTGTGGGTCAATCAACAGAATTGCGCTGGCGTGATCCACGTTGTAGGCCTCATCGCTGCCGTCGCCGCGCCGGAACTGGATGTCCATTTGCCGGGCCAGGGCTGTCAGCTGCTCGGTGTCACCGGTGACGCCGATGAAGGCCGGATTGAAATAGTCCGTGTAGGCCGCCAGCGTTTGCGGCGTATCCCTCGCCGGGTCGACGGAGACGAAGATGAACTGGGTGTCGTCCAGCACACCGGGTTCCTGCGCCAGCAGCTCGTAGGTACGCGCCAGCTCGGCGAGGGTGGCGGGGCAGATGTCCGGGCAGTGGGTATAGCCGAAAAACAGCAGGCTCCATTTGCCACGCAGATCGTCGTTGCCGAGCTGGGGGACGCCGTCGTAGGTGAGGCGGAAGGGCTGCAGGGGGTGGGGCGCCTGCAGTTGGGCGGCCGTGCTGCTGTCCACCGTGGGCGTAATGCTGCGGCTGATCAGCGCGCCGGCAACGATGCCCAGCACCAGCAGCAGCAAAGCGACAGCGATTCTCTTCATCCACGGGTTGGGGGCGTGCGTGTTCGGCATCGCCGCATTATTGCATGCCGGCTCGCCGAACGGGGTGTGGCAAAATGTCCTGCTGGTGGTGAATAATAGAGGTGTCCCCCTGTCCCTCCCGTTATACTGTGCGGTCTTTGTCACAGTGCTTTTCGAGAACGGTACTTTACATGTCGTCAGCCAATCAAACCCCTCACACCAACGGAGACGGCTTTGCCCATGATGCGCCCCAGGTCACCGGCATCCTGCTGGCCAACCTGGGCACGCCGGACGAACCCACCCCCGAGGCCCTGCGCCGCTATTTGGGCGAATTCCTCTGGGACCCGCGCATCGTCGACATGCCGCGTCTGCTGTGGTGGCTGATCCTGCATGGCTTCATCCTGCGTGTCCGCCCCAAGCGCTCCGCCGCCGCCTACCGCGAGATATGGACCGAGCAGGGCTCGCCCCTGATGCATATCTCCCGGCAGCAGGCCGAGGGCCTGAGCCGTTCTCTGCAGCAGCATTTGCGCGGGCCCGTGGTGGTGGAGCTGGGCATGCGCTACGGTAATCCGTCTATTGCCTCGGCGATGCAGCGTCTGCGCGCCGCCAACGCACGGCGGGTGCTGGTGCTGCCGCTGTATCCGCAGTATTCCTCCAGCACCACTGCGTCCACTTTCGATGCCGTGGCCGCGGCCGTGAAGTCGTGGCGCTGGGTGCCGGAGCTACGTTTCGTCAACCAGTATCACGACGAAAGCGGCTACATCGAGGCATTGGCCGCCAGCATCCGTGAAGACTGGGCGGGTCGTGAAGCGCCGCAAAAACTGCTGTTCTCCTTTCACGGCACGCCCAAGCGTTTTCACACCCAGGGCGATCCCTATTTCTGCCACTGCCACAAGACCGCACGGTTGGTGGCAGACCGGCTGGGGCTGGCCGACGACCGCTGGATGGTGACCTTTCAGTCCGTCTTTGGCCGCGAGGAATGGCTCAAGCCCTACACCATCAACACCCTGCGCCAACTGGGCAAGTCCGGGGTCAAATCCGTCGCTGTCATCTGCCCTGGATTTTCCGCCGATTGCCTGGAAACCATCGAAGAGATTGGTGTCGAAAACCGTAAGGCCTTCGAGGCGGCGGGTGGCGAACAATTCCGCTATATCGCCGCCCTCAATGACCGTGACGACCACATCGATGCCCTGGCGGCCTTGGTGCAGAAGCACATCGCCGGCTGGCCCGAGGCTGCGCTGGAGTGGGATGCCGCCGGCAAAAAGGCGGAAGATGAAGCGCGACTGGTGCGTGCAAAGACCCAGGGTGCGAACCGTTAACCAATGAGGACAACGAGATGAAAAAACAGGCGCTGATCATGGTTGCAACGCTGCTGCTTATTACAGCCTGCACACAGGAAACACAGAATAAATTCAGCCGCGCGGTGCAGAACTACACCGGCACCGACGGCGTGCTGGATGTCTATGCCGGTGACAAGCTGGTGAAGCGTTTCATCAAGATCGACAAGCTGAGTACCGCCGTGAGTACCAGTGGCAACACGCCCCGGCCCTATCGTTATGCTTACGGCGTGCTGGACACGAACCAGAATCTGCGCGAGGACCCCGGCGAGAAGAAGGTCTACTTCGAATTCAGCGATTACTCGACCAGCTACATCTTTTACGAAAATCCGCAGAGCTGAATGATTTAGCCGCATTACTCATCGGTATACTTGTTTGATTTAATCCAAAATAATATTAATGTCGCGAAATGTGAAGGTATGATTTTCTTTGGATGCGCGTTTCTGTTTTATCGTCGCTATTAATATTGCTTTGCTTATCATGGTGAATTTTTTGCTCACGTCGTTAAACTTTAATTTAACAGTAATATCTATACCTCTGACCAATTCCGCATGCACTGTTTCATTGAAGTAGTGATCTCTAAATGCAGTTTTTAAATTGGCTACTGTAATTTCAGATGGGGTAAACTTGTTTCCGGATTGATCGTAAATGGCGGAGTTTTCAGATAGGTCAATGCTTAAGTCTGATTTCGTGGGGTTGGCAGAAAACTCGCAAATTACAGAGCTGGACTGCCTGTGACATGATGATAGTGTCACTTTTAATCCGCCCTCTGATTCCTGCCATTTGATGCCGCCGAGGGTTCTTTTGTTTGGCTTTCTAACTGTAAATTTTTCAGAAACCAGGCCGCTAAACTTCTCAATGAATACTGGTGAAAGCGCCTTCACGCAATTTCTGTAATCGTTGCTGTCTTCTACGGTTCTTTGTACGTTGTTCCACTCCGCTTTAGAAAAGGTAGCTTCGCCCGTCATGCCAATGTTTGCCAGTTTTAGCTTGATTTCCGCCTCACCATTACCTTTCACCCTTATATCCCAATAATTTTCTGCATTCTCTGGCTTGTCGCAGACCTGCTTAAGATTGTCGGCGATCTGAGAAAGTGCCTTCGTATCATTTGCGGCGAAAGCAGGTAGTACAGATAGGGAAAAAACAGTTATAAATAGTATTTTAAGTCGCCGCATAAGTACTCCTTTTTATTAAATAAGCTGGTATTGTCTGCTGTTCATCGGTGGTTGCGCCCCAAGCTTGGAAGATGTCCATTTGCTAAGGGGTGGCGGTAGTTCGGCAATCTAATAGCGATTTTTACATGTCCTGAAATACCCTGTATTCAGTTGATTTTTTTAGATGATTTGGAGAGTAATTCTGCTGGGTATTTTAAAGCTGAGAGCGGGACAGCAATCCCTCCAAATCCTCAAAAAACAGTGCCGGATCCACCCGCGCGTTATTCAGACTCACACCCCAGTGCAGATGCGGGCCGGTGACGCGGCCGGTCTGGCCCACGGTGCCGATGATCTCACCCCGCGTCACCGTCTGTCCCGGCGTCACGTCGATGCGGCTCATGTGGCAGTACATGGTCACCAGTCCCTGGCCGTGGTCGAGAAATACCGTCTTGCCGTTGAAGAAGTAATCTCCGGTATCGATGACCTGTCCTGAGGCGGGTGCGTGAATGGACGTGCCCTCGGCGGCGGCGATATCGATACCGCTGTGCGGTTTGCGCGGCTGTTCGTTGAAATAGCGGCGCAGGCCGAAGGGGCTGCTGAGGCGGCCTTGCACGGGCAGAATGAAAGTGGTTTCTACCTCTGTCGTCTCCCGCCAGTGCGCCAGCGCGACGTTGATGCGCCCGCGTTCGCCGCGGATGCGTGTCATGTCCTGCTTATTTGGATTGACCTTGCGCTTGTTCTTGATGGTGAGGTGCTGGGTGGCGTAGTCCTTGGCCTGCACGGTAAATGTCAGTGGCGCGCCCCTGGCCAGTGTGAGTTGCTGGGTGCCGGGTTTGGTCGAGAGCGGGATACCCACTACGGCCTTCCAGCGGCCCTGGTCCTGTTGCACCATCACCTGCTGTTTTTTGTAATGCAGCACTGGCGGTTTACCGTGAGCAGGGCCGAGGTCGATGACCGTGACGCCACCAGGCACCGCCTCGCTGTGTGGTGGCAGGGCGGCCTGCAGCGTCAGCGGCAGCAAAAACAGAAACAGAAACAGGGGGATGATCTTCATTCCATTCCTCGGCATTAATAAATTGCCACAGAGACACGGAGTACACAGAGATTTGTGTGAGCTTGACCCCTATACAGTCACGGCCTTTGTGGTTGAATTTCCTTTAGGACGCTTCCCGGTTTGCAGCGATCCATCACTTTGAAGAGTCTCTGTGTGCTCCGTGTCTCTGTGGCGAACAAGCAAATGGCTCGTACTTAGTCCTCGTGAATGTCTTCGACCCGGCAGTCCAGCCGCCCTTCGCCGAGGCGGACCTGCACGGACTTGCCGACTTCCACTTCACCGGCCTTGCGAATGACCTGCCCGTCCGTACGTTGCACAATGGCGTAACCCCGACTCAGGGTAGCCAATGGACTGACCGTATCCAATGCCCGGGTGAGGGCGCCGAGGCGTTGCCGGTCCTGCTCTAGCCGCTGTGGCATGGCGGCACGCAGGCGCTGGCGGCTGGCCGCGAGGCGCAGTTGCAGGGCCTGCAGCTGTCGCGCCGGTGACTGGCCGTGCAGACGGACGGTAAGGGCGCCAAGACGTGCCTCGTTGTGTCGCAAGCGTGCGCGCAGGGCGCGGCTGAGGCGTTGTTCCAGTTCATCCAGCCGCTGGGCCTGATCCTGTAGTCGTTGGCCGGGATGCTTGAGGTGCCGACTGACGGCTCGCAGGTGTTGCTGTTCGCGCGCCAGTCGGGACTGTATGGCGCGGATCAGCCGGCTACGCCACTGGCGCAGGGTATCCAGCCATTCGCCGCGGTCCGGGCTGATCAGCTCGGCGGCGGCGGAGGGCGTGGGGGCGCGCACGTCGGCGACGAAGTCGGCGATAGTGGTGTCGATTTCGTGGCCCACGGCGCTGACCACCGGGATCGGGCTGTCGACAATGGCGCGTGCCACGGCCTCGTCGTTGAAGGCCCACAGGTCTTCCAGTGAACCGCCGCCGCGGGTAAGCAGCAGCAGGTCGCATTCATTGCGTTGTGCCGCGGTGTGCAGAGCGTCGACAATGGCCGGTGGGGCCTCACTACCCTGCACAGGCACCGGGTAGATGAGCACCGGGATAGCCGGGAAACGTCGCTGGAGGACGCTGAGTACATCGCGGATGGCCGCTCCGCTGGGTGAGGTGATGACGCCGATGCAACGTGGCAGGCCGGGCAGGGGGCGCTTACGGGCGGTGTCGAACAGGCCCTCGGCGGCCAGGCGCAGTTTGAGTTGCTCGAACTGTCGTCGCAGGCGGCCATCACCGGCCTCTTCCAGGTGCTCGACGATGAGCTGGTAGTCGCCGCGTGCCTCGTACAGGCTGACGCGCACCCGTGCCAGCACCGCGTTGCCGTTCTCCGGCTGGAAGCCCAGCAGCCGCCGGCGCATCTTGAACATGGCGCAGCGTACCTGGGCCTGTTCGTCTTTGAGGGTGAAATAGATGTGGCCGGAGGCCGGCCGCGCCAGGTTGGAGATCTCGCCCTCGACCCAGATCAGCGGGAAGTTGCCTTCCAGCAGGGCACGGGCCTCGCGGTTGAGCCGGGCGATGCTGTAGATTTCGCGGCGGGGCTGGATGGGGTCGTCGTGGTCGGCAAGCATCGCGGTGGGCTATGGCTTTTCTGCGGGATGAAAGGAGGGGAGAAATAAAAAGAGGCGGGTTGCATCGCAGCCCGCCTCTTGCCTTGGTGCTACCGGGGCAGCCCGGGCATCAGAACAGCCAAGGGCCGGCGTCCTTCTGCTCAATGGCCTGCTGATAGCCCATTTCGCCCTGGAACTTGGCGATGTTGGCCAGCTTGATGGCGGTCTTGTAATCCGCCTTGTGGGCGGCCGCCTTGGCCTTTTTGAGGTATACCTTCCGCGCGTCGCGCCATTCACCATCGACGCTGCGGGCCTTGTTCAGCGCGGCCTCGGCGGCTTCGATGGCGGCGGTGACGGCCGCCGCATTGGCATCCTCGGTCTTGACCGTGGATGCGCAGCCACTCAATGCGATCAGCAGTGCGCCTGTTATTGCGATTGCCAGTTTTTTCATGCCTTCCTCCTCCGATGATCTTCTGTAGTGACGTATTGTTTTTCAGGGTGGTTTGACCACTTCTAATGTAGTGTCCTTTATTCAATTATTCAATCATACGAACCGGTCGAGGCCAAGCTACCGGTTTCGCTGTTGCAGGTCAAACCTCGCGCATGCCGCCGGGCCTGTTTCGGGAAATGCCGCTTTTCACTGCCAGCGGCAGTCCACTGACTGCCAAGGCCGATTTCGCATATCCTGAATAAACAAGTACTTATCAGGGGCTGGCCGGTGTTGAGCACCATCAGGGCTAAGGCACCTCGAAATTTCCGGGTCAGCCGACTATAATCCGCCCCCTAAGTAGTGCCCTACATTCTTGTCTTGCTTTGGAATCCCGACTATGCGAATTGCCCAGGAAGCCCTCACGTTTGATGATGTACTGCTGGTTCCCGCCCACTCTACGGTGATGCCGAAGGAAGTGAGCCTGCAGACATTCCTGACCCGGGAGATCCGACTCAATGTGCCGTTGGTGTCGGCAGCCATGGATACGGTGACCGAGGCGCGCCTGGCTATTAGCATGGCGCAGGAGGGTGGCATCGGCATCATTCACAAGAATATGACTGGGGCGGATCAGGCGGAGCAGGTGCGTCTGGTGAAGAAATACGAGAGTGGCGTGATCAAGGATCCCATCACGGTGACGCCGGATACCAGTATCCGCGACGTGCTGGCCCTGACCCGGGCGCAGAATATCTCCGGCGTGCCAGTGGTGGCCGGGGGGCGTCTGGAAGGCATTGTCACCAGCCGAGACCTGCGCTTTGAAACCCGCTTCGACAACCCCGTGTCCAGCATCATGACCGGGCGTGACAAGCTGGTGACGGTCAAGGAAGGCACGGAGAACGAGGAGGTGCTCAGTCTGCTGCACAAGTACCGCATCGAGAAGATACTGGTGGTCAATGACGACTTCGAGCTGCGCGGCCTGATCACCGTCAAGGACATGCAGAAGGCCTCGGAATATCCCAGTGCCTGCAAGGACAGCCAGGGCCGTTTGCGCGCCGGCGCGGCGGTGGGTACCGGTGGCGGTACCGAGGAACGTGTCGCGGCGCTGGTGGAAGCCGGTGTGGATGTCATCGTGGTGGATACCGCCCACGGCCATTCGCAGGGCGTGCTGGATCGCGTCGCCTGGGTAAAGAAGAACTTCCCGCAGGTGCAAGTGATCGGTGGCAACATCGCCACCGCCGAAGCCGCGCTGGCCCTGAAAGAGGCTGGTGCCGACGGCGTGAAGGTGGGTATCGGCCCCGGTTCCATCTGTACCACGCGCATTGTCGCCGGTGTCGGTGTGCCGCAGGTCACGGCCATTTCCAATGTCGCCAAGGCGCTGCAAGGCAGCGGCATCCCGGTGATCGGTGACGGCGGCATCCGCTATTCCGGTGACGTGGCCAAGGCCATCGTTGCCGGCGCGTCCTGCATCATGATCGGCGGCATGTTCGCCGGTACCGAAGAGGCGCCGGGTGAGGTGGAGCTGTTCCAGGGGCGCTCTTACAAATCCTACCGCGGCATGGGTTCGCTGGGTGCCATGATCGGCAGCGAGGGTTCCAGCGACCGTTACTTCCAGGAAGGCAGCAAGGCCGACAAACTGGTGCCGGAAGGCATTGAGGGCCGCGTGCCCTTCAAGGGGCCACTGGCGCCAGTGGTGCATCAGCTGCTCGGCGGCATCCGTTCCAGCATGGGCTACACCGGCTGTGCCAGCATCGACGAGATGCGCACCAAGCCGGTATTCGTGCGTGTCACCGGCGCCGGCATGCAGGAGAGCCACGTGCACGACGTGACCATCACCAAGGAAGCGCCCAACTACCGCGTATAGGAGCCTGTCGGCTTTGGGAATAATCTGCTGCGCTGATGGGAGAGCGGCCAAAATCTCCCCAATTTTTCGTTAAATAGAACCACTATTCGCCTCAAAATCGGGAATATTTTGACTCGCTCTCCCATCATGCTCGCAATGATTACCCAAACCCGACAGACTCCTAGGCCCGCAGATCTCGGCCAGGGTAGATCTTGCTCCGGCCAGTTGGATTCTCCATTTACCGTTACAGCATCGGACACCCTCCCTTGAATACCGACATTCATTCCCACCGCATCCTGATCCTCGACTTCGGTTCACAGTACACCCAGCTCATTGCCCGCCGCGTGCGCGAGGCGGGCGTGTATTGTGAGCTGCACGCCTGGGATCTGATGGACGATGCCGCGGTGCGCGAATTCGCCCCCAGCGGCATCATTCTCTCCGGCGGCCCCGAGTCGGTCACTGGCGACGAATCGCCGCGCGCACCACAGGCGGTGTTCGAGCTGGGCGTGCCGGTGCTGGGTATCTGCTACGGCATGCAGACCATGGCCGCGCAGCTGGGTGGCCGGGTGGAGAACGCCGATCATCACGAATACGGCTATGCGCGGGTGCGTGCCCGCGGCCACACCGCGCTGCTACGCGACATCGAAGACCATACGAGTCCCGAAGGCTACGGCCTGCTGGACGTGTGGATGAGCCACGGCGACCGTGTCGAGAAGCTGCCGCCCAACTTCAAGTTGATGGCCTCCACCGAGTCCGCGCCGATCGCCGGCATGGCCGACGAGGAACGTCGCTTCTACGGCATTCAGTTTCACCCCGAGGTCACCCACACCCAGCAGGGCGAGCGCATCATCAAGCGCTTCGTGCTG
This sequence comes from uncultured Gammaproteobacteria bacterium, assembly GCA_913009875.1. GTDB lineage: Bacteria > Pseudomonadota > Gammaproteobacteria > SZUA-152 > SZUA-152 > DRQN01. The sequence continues at coordinate 23,783 of CAJVYS010000037.1, forward strand.
GATATCTGCGGCTGCGAACCGCTGTGGACGGCGGGCAATATCATTGAGGAAAACATCCGCGCGGTGCGCGAGCAGGTGGGTTCCGATGAGGTCATCCTCGGCCTTTCCGGCGGCGTTGATTCCTCGGTGGTGGCGGCCCTGCTGCACCGTGCCATCGGCGACCAACTGGCCTGCGTGTTCGTCGACAACGGCCTGCTGCGGCAGAACGAAGGCGATCAGGTCATGGCCACCTTCGCCCAGCACATGGGCGTGAAGGTGATTCGCGTCGATGCCGAACAGCGTTTCATGGATGCGCTGGCTGGCGAGGCCGACCCGGAGAAGAAGCGCAAGATCATCGGCAACCTGTTCGTCGATATCTTCGAAGAACATTCCGCCAAGCTGCCTAACGCGAAATGGCTGGCACAGGGGACCATCTACCCCGATGTCATCGAGTCCGCCGGCGCCAAGTCCGGCAAGGCGCATGTCATCAAGTCGCATCACAATGTCGGTGGGCTGCCGGACACCATGCAGCTCAAGCTGGTCGAACCGTTGCGCGAGCTGTTTAAAGATGAGGTGCGCAAACTCGGCACCGAGTTGGGCCTGCCCTATGACATGGTCTATCGTCATCCCTTCCCGGGCCCCGGCCTCGGCGTGCGGATTCTCGGTGAAGTGAAAAAAGAATACGCCGACATCCTGCGTCCCGCCGATGCTATTTTTATCGAAGAGTTGCATAACCACGATTGGTACCACAAGGTCAGCCAGGCCTTCGCCGTGTTTTTGCCGGTGAAGTCCGTCGGCGTTACCGGCGATGGTCGCCGCTATGATTACGTGATTTCGCTGCGTGCGGTGGAGACCGTTGACTTTATGACGGCTCGCTGGGCGCACCTGCCCTATGAGCTGCTAGAAACCGTTTCTCGCCGTATTATCAACGAAGTGCCTGGTATCTCCCGCGTTGCTTACGATATTTCCAGCAAGCCGCCTGCCACCATTGAGTGGGAGTGACTGGAATTTATAACACATTGATTGTAAAGGGATATATTCTCCCAATTGATGAAGTAATCTGCATCATCAATGGTATTTTTCATGGTATTTCCCGTGCGCTGCAAGGCAGAAAACATCGATACCATGACAAGTAATTTAATGCTGTCATGGTATTTTTTAGTGACGCATAAATCGATAAAGAAATGGCTTCTGTAGAAGCATTGATTCAGGCCGGTTCATTTGCTTTGTGACCCAGACTCCGCTTCTGGTGAGTGCTAAGCCAGTCCCTCGTCAGTTCTGACAGTGTGTACTCGCCTTTGGAGGCCTATACGCCATCTTGGCCTTGAACTGTGTGAGTTAATCTGACGTGTTCGCCTTCTTATCGATTTTCTCTTTCTTTGGTCGGCTCATACCTGTTTCGAACAAATCACCATGACAGGTCTGTGAAAATTTCCGGGGTACCTCTGAGGATCGGCAAATTCTTAGTCTTGTGACCGGGTGTGTAAAGGCTTGCAAAGCGTACCAAATATGGTACAATCTCCTCGCATGGATGTCGATATGCCTCTTGAAGTGGTTTTTTACCGAACGAAGTCGGGGAACGAACCGGTTCGAGCGTGGTTGAAAGCATTGAGTAAACAGGACAAGAAGGCGATCGGTGGTGATATCAAGACAGTTCAGTACGGCTGGCCCTTGGGTATGCCTGTGGTACGAAAGATGGAGCCTGGGCTTTGGGAGATCCGGTGTCGGCTTGACAAACGCATTGCCCGAGTCCTGTTTGCGGTAAAGGGTAAGCAAATGGTTTTGCTGCATGGATTTATCAAGAAGTCCCAGAAGACGCCGCAAGCTGATTTACAACTGGCCAAAGAACGCAAGGCTAATTTGGAGAAGTGATATGAGCAAACACATCGGTAGTAGCTTCGACGATTTCCTGGAAGAGGAAGGCGTGCTTGCGGAAGCGGAGGCCATCGCCGTCAAGCGCGTGATCACTTTTCAACTCAAAGCGCTTATGAAGGAGCAGAAGCTCAACAAGACACAACTGGCGAAGCGGATGAAAACCAGCCGCTCCGCATTGGAGCGGCTGCTCGACCCTGACAATCCTTCGGTGACACTGCTGACTCTGGAACGTGCAGCCAAGGCACTGGGCAAGAATATCCGAATTGAACTGGCAGCGTAGGGAGGGGTAGGAAACCCCGGATTCATCACTGGCTTGCTCCTGGAGAGGCGTTGCCCGGGGGCAGATAGTCAAGTGCCCAGGCAATCAAAGCACTGAAAACGGAAGACGTTAAAGATGAGGCTGACGAAAGATTTTAAGGACACCATTCAGGCGCGCGCCCAACGGGATCCCGCGTTTCGCAAGGCTCTGGTGCAAGAAGGGGTAGAATGCCTGCTCGCCGGAGACGTCGATACCGGCAAGGCGGTGCTGCGCGACTATATCAACGCCACGATCGGGTTCGAGGAACTGTCCCGGGTCTTTGATAAATCTAGCAAGAGCCTCATGCGCATGTTCGGTCCTAAAGGGGACCCTCAGGCGAGTAATCTGTTTGCAGTGATCCAATACCTGCAGGAGCAGGAAAGGATTCACCTGGAAGTCAAAGCCAGGAAGGTTGCCTAAGGTGCTGTGTATCAGTGTTCAATCGGAAATTTTTTCGAGCATTTTGAAGGATTTTCTGAACATGGTATTTTTCATGGTATTACCGTTTAGCATGAAAATAAGTCATTGAATATAAAAGCTAAAAAAGGCTTATTGATAATAGAGTTGGAGTGACGGGCACTGGCAGGCAATGTCTGGCACTGGCTGGCACTGGCTGGCACTGGCTGGCAACATTAGGCACTAAAAACGAGAATATTGGTTCAATCTGTCATGTGGTTTGTTTAGAATTTCATTCCAACATCTTCAGTGCTGTATCCGATTGCACGATATCCACGCATGCGTTTTTCAAACATTCTTGCCAGCATAGGTATATTGCGGTCCACGTAGTCGTAGATATGGACTTCGGTCTTGTCAGGATGCAGACGATGAAGCCTGCCGGCATACTGAATCAGGGTTCCTTTCCAGGATACCGGTAGTGCAAGAAACAAAGTATCCAGTCTCACATCGTCAAATCCTTCTCCAATGTAACGCCCGGTTGCGAGAACCAGCCGTTCTTCATTATCAGGAATGACAACCAGCCGGCTAAGATCATCACGACGTTTTTTACTACCTCTTCCTCCCTGAAGGACACACGTTTCTGATGTGTGTTGTACGCAATCGGTCTGCAAAGTATTCAAGGTGTTCCTTGCGCTCAGTCAGCAGGATAGGTGATCTGCCTGCTTCGAGAGCATGCAGGACGTCATTGAATATCATATTGTTGCGTTGTTCATCAGTGGCGAGCCGCCGGTAGAGGCCCTGAATACGCAGGTCGCCGCTATCATCGAAGCTCGATTCCGTGTCACGGATAATCAGTTTGTGAATGAAAGGGCGTTGTATAGCCTGCTTTCGCGCGTCTACGCTAAAGCGAATCGGCCCCAACTGCATCTCGATAATCGGATGATGTCCGTCACGGCGCTGTGGGGTTGCGGTCAGGCCAGTAATGAATCGTGCCTTGACCTCAGCCAGGACGCGCTCAAAGGATACTGCGGGCAGGTGATGGCATTGATGCGCACCATCCTTGGTGCGCACCCTTCGGGCGCAACGTGGTGCGTCCAATTTCGCTCCAGGCGAAATTGTCATCGACAATGACATGGCTATAGTTGGTCATCTGGTCATCTACATTGTCTTTGCGCACCAGACTTTGAATCATAGCGACATCGAGCCGAGTGATCGGTTTGTGTTTGCCTCCTCCTATTTGTCCGATATCCTTGGGCTCCAGTCCGAGGAAGAGCGCAAGCTGGGTAACCCACTGATCGAGTAATGGTTGGCGATGTACCAGTATCAGGGTCTTACTCTGTCGCTCGGCGGTCAGCCATGCGCCAACGATAGTCTTGCCGGTACCCGGGGGTGCGAAAGACACCGATATCCTGTTTACGCAGAGTGCTCACGGCATGTTGCTGGATGTTCGTGAGTTCTCCATGGAATTGTAAGTTCAAGGGTTCGCCGGGATAACGTTGGTCATCGATAATCAGCGTGCTGCCGTTGTGCCTAAGCAGATCCGCGAGTTCATCACGGCAACCGCGAGGCAAAGAAATGTGTCTGGATAACTTCTCGGCACAGCTGATCACCCGTGGTGTTAACGCTGTTGACAGTCGCATGCTCTGCTTTTTATAGAATTCCTGGTTCTGAAAGGACGCGAGTCGCTTGATCTGGTTGATCAGGGCGGATGGTAAACCGGTTTTGTCCACGAACAGGCGTTGTGCAAGCACGGCATGAACTTCGGTGGGGATGGGTTCGGTAATAGATGCTTTTTCTGATCGTCCAGAGGGTGGACGGTGCGATTCGCGTCAATGATGCAAGACATGCCCATTGGTATGGGTATGGTTGGAAGTTTTCGTTAAGAAAAACCGAATTGCCAGCTTGTCGCGGTTCATATTGTAACGGCAGGGCGATCAGGTTACCGAAGCCGCCGCGTGGCAGGGTATCCTGGTTCGGGAACAGACGGTCATAGGAATTCATTGGCAATTGATGACGACGAGACATGGTTTCGGTGATGAGATAACAGCCCATGCGACGGGCATTTACAGCGGGAACCGGTGTGCTGAAGAAGAACCAGACATGGGCACCGTTACCTGACAGTGAGCGTTCGACTGTAGCAGGAATACCAAGATCACGGCAGGTATCGACGAAGGCCGCCACGTCTTCCGCCCAGGACTCCTTATCAAAGTCAGCAGCAAGGAACCAGCAGGTTTCATCCTTGAGCAGGGGATAGATACCGATGGTGTGTCGGCCTTGTAAGTGGTCAAGGACGGTTTGATCGTTGAGCGGTAAAAATGCCTGATTTCGGCAATCGCTGTACTTTATCCTGGGTTTTTCACAGATGCCGCGTACCCACTCGTTTCTGCAGGCTGGTGAATACCCTTTCCTGCCGGTCTTTGTGCTTAACCATAGCTTTGGGGTAGACGTCGTCTCGACCACGGAATAGTTTCCGGAATAGATGGATTTTTCCTTCTGCAGTGATGGGTATATCAGCGCGAGACTGTACTATCGGAGCAGTAAGGTCGGCTGGTGCTGGTATCATGGTGGCGAGCTTTTGCTTGAGCTTCGCCAATCGCCTTCGGCTTTCGCCGTGTCTACGTGCAAGCTCAGCGAGATTTTCTTCCTCTCGAGCGATCACCTCACGTAGAGATTGCTCTCTGGTCAGCGCCATGATCCGCCGGCTTCCCACTTTGCCGTGAATT
>CAJVYS010000038.1 GCA_913009875.1 uncultured Gammaproteobacteria bacterium
ATGGATCAAGAAGAACACCAGGCACAACACACCAAAGATGACGATGGCGGCACTGAAAAGACGGGCCAACAGATAGTGCAAAAGGGAGGACTCCGAGCTTGTACGTGGGCGCATTGTAGCGCAGGCGGGCCGGCTCTGGTTCGCACATCGGGATGCGCATCGGCAGCGGCACTCAAGCTGCCACGAAGGTTGCCGCTAATGACAGGGGAAACGACTGGAATTTCCAGACATCAGGGGCAGACTGGCAAAGAAAAGAGCACCACCGAGGTGCCTTTCCAGGCCGCTACTTCAGTCATAGAAGATGGATTTTTGACCGTCATGCCGACACTAAACAATTTGACACCCCCCACTTGGCTCAACACCCTCGGCGCACCAGCAACAGGTTTGATGGGACGACTTTCACTGGGCCGCAAGCTGACGCTGCTTGGGCTCAGCGGCAGCCTGCCCGCCTTCCTGCTCGGCATCACTCTCGGCACCGGGGCCAGCCAGTCCCTGCCCCTGCTGGGCGGGCTCGCCGCCCTTAACCTCTACCTGTTGCTGGGCCACTATCTGGCCAACCGGCAATGGCTGGCGGCCTTGGTGCAGGATCAGCCGGTATCCAAAAACCACAGCGAATACGCCCCCCTTCGACAATACCTGAGACAGAGCACTCGGGAGAACATGCGCATCCTCGAGCGTGCCCGCACCGCAGCAGACGAGGTCAACGGCGCCGCACGCGAACAGAGCGACCGCGCCGAAACCAGCTCCGCCGGCGCCATGAGAAACAGCATGGCGGTCAACGCCATTGCCTCGGCCATCGAACAGATGGCCGCCAGTGTTCGTGATATCGATGCCCAGGCACACGAGACCCGCGCGGCCTCGGAGCAGGCCAGTGGCCAGGCCAGCGAGGGCGAGCAGATCGTCCAGCAGGCGGTGAACGAGATCCGCAGCGTGGCCGAATCTGTACAGGAATCGGCGGCCCAGATCGGCGCCCTCGGCCAGCGCTCGGAGCAGGTCGGCTCGATCATCGGCGTCATCGAATCCATTTCCGAGCAGACCAACCTGTTGGCCCTGAATGCCGCCATCGAGGCCGCCCGCGCGGGCGAACAGGGGCGTGGTTTTGCCGTGGTGGCCGACGAGGTGCGCACCCTGGCCGGCCGCACCCACGATGCCGCCACCGAGGTGACGAAGCAGATACAGATGATCCAGTCCGATATCCAGGGCACGGTGAAGTGCATGGGTACGGTAAGCAACTCGGTGGAGCACGGCGTCACCCTGTCACAGCGCGCCGGCGAGGCCCTGGCCGACATCCGCCAGGGCACCACACAGGCGGCGGAGCGGATTACCGAGATCAGCGGCGCCATCAGCCAACAGGGCAGCGCCAGTGAAAATATCGCCCGGCACATCGAAGATATCCGCCAGATGGCCAGCAGCGAAGGCGAAAACATCGCCAATGTCAGCACCACCTCGCAATACCTGCTGCAGCTGGCCGAGCGCATGCATCACGTATTACAAGTGGAGGCCAAACAATGATTCCCGTGCTGCTGCCCGCGGGCATTCTGGCCGTCAGCGGCTACCTGTTCCAACACCAGCGCGGCCAGCGATGCCGACAGGCTCGACAGCGCCTTGCCACGCTGGAAGATATCCGCGGCCTGCGCCAGCTGCTGGAGAAGATCCCCCAGCACCGGGGCATGGCCAATGCCTTTCTGCAGGGCGACGCCAGCTTCGGCGCCAAGCTGCAGGCCCAGCAGCAGCATATCGACGCCGACGCACACATCCTCATCCGACTGGCCGGGCAGGCCTCGTGCCGGGTGGTCAACGAACGCATCCAGCGTATCGAGGCACAGTGGTCAACCATCAAACAGGAGCTGCAACGCCTCAGCTCCACCCGCAGCTTCGCCCTGCACAGCGAGCTGGTCGGCGAAATTCTCTATCTCATCAACGATCTGGGTGAGGAACAGGGCCTGCTGGACGAGGACAGTGGATTCACCCAGCTGGCCAACGCCGCCATCAATCTGGTACCCCTGGTCACCGAGACCCAGGGCCAGGCGCGCGGCATGGCCACGGGTGCCGCAACACAGCAGGAATGCGGTATTCCAGAGCAGGTGAAGCTGCGCTATCTGCTGCAACGCACGCGCGGCGCCATCGGCATGGCCAAGGGTGAACTGCAGGGCAACGCAGAGGCGCGGGGACTGGACGCCAGTCTGGCGGCCACGGAGGACTTTCTGCGCCTGCTGGAGACACGGATACTGGAAACGCAGCGCATCGACATTCCGCCCGACGAGGTATTTTCCATAGGCACTCAGGCCATCGACCGCAGCTTCGTGCTGCTGGACCAGCTCATAGACGCCCTGCAACGACGGCTGAAGGCCAACGCCGCGCGCTGCAATCGCCAGTGGCGGCTGTCGCAGATAACCGCCATCGGCCTGCTGGCGCCGGCGGCCTGGCTGGTGCAGCTGGCGGTGTGAAGCCGCAACCGGTCGGTCTAGGTTGCCTGTAGGAGCGGGCCATGCCCGCGATGGTTTTCCCCTTTACCACAGAGCTTGTCGTTTTGGACATTGTGGGAGCGGCTTCAGCCGCGAATACTGGCTAGTTTTATTCGCGGCTAAAGCCGTTCCCACACAACATCTGCATCTGCCAATCAGGAAAATATCGCGGGCATGGCCCACTCCTACGGCACGGCCTCGGCATCCCGCGCACAGCGAAAACCCACGTCGGTATTTTTACTGTCAGGCGCCGCATAGCCACGCATGGCGCTGCGGAAGAACTCCGACAGGGCGTAATGACCTATGCCACCACCACCGCCACGAATCACGCGGTTCTTTTCACCGAAGGCCTCGGCTACAAAATAATCGGAGCCCGGATAGGGCTTGTACCAGTCGGCCACCCATTCCCAGGCGTTGCCGGCCATGTCGTACACCCCGTAAGGTGAGCGATTTTTTTCGTAATGGCCCACCGGGGCCATGCCCTCACCCCAGTCTTCGTTGTCACCGGTGTTGGCCAGGCCGGCATCCCAGTCATTGCCCCAGGGAAATTCACGCCCATCGGTACCGCGCGCGGCCTTTTCCCACTCCGCCTCGCTGGGCAGGCGCTTACCGGCCCAGTGGCAATAGCGGTTGGCCTCAAACCAGATGGCGCCGGTGGCCGGCAACACATCCTTGGCCTGCTGATCGGCCAGCATCAGACGCAGCAATTCGTCGCGTCCACTGCGACGGGTGTCAATGTCCAGCTTGAAATATTCCGTGGCGATCCAGCGCAGGGATTCCAGGTCTGTGGCGCGCAGACGGTCTTCACGCAGGTTGTAACCATTCTGTGACCACTCGAAGGGTTCCGGCATCTTGCGGGCCTGCACGAAGACCCGGTACTGGCGATTGCTGACTTCGTATTTGTCGATCCAGTAGGCCGGCAGCTCCACCGTGCGCTGTGGGTGTTCGTCGAGATACAGCGGCTTGACCAGACCGTATTCGTCCTGCTTGCCGCTGTCGTCGCTCTTGTCGCTACCCATGATGAAAGGACCGGCCGGGATCAGCACCATGTCCTCCGGCGATGCCGTGAGTGGCACGGCGGCGGACGGTGGGGTTCCCGTCTCATTACAGGCACTCAGGCCCAGGCCGGCAACCAGCAGAAACAGGACACCGCAAATGCGGCCACGGGGGGGATTCTTCGATGAAAACATAAGTCTGCGCAATGAATGAATAAATGGAAATTGTCAGGCCTTTCAGTTTTGCCGGCCAGTGCCGATAGCTCATACAGGCCCAAGCCTGGTAGGGTGGGCACGTTTTGTGAGCCCACACAGTTGATACACATTTCCCGTGGGCATGGAAAGCCTGCCCACCCTACCAGGCTCCGCCGCAGGAAGTATGCCCGAAAAGACGGGCAGACAGCGAGCAACCGCAGATACTGGTTAGAGAAAACACCATCAATGACGCCCTCTGACGACGGACACCCCGCAGTCGCTGATATGCGCCAGCGCATAGAGGCCACCACCGAGTTGCCGGCCATGCCTGAAGTCGCACAGGCCCTGCTCAAACTCAGCAGCAATCCAGACGGCAATCTTCAGGATCTGGTCGGCATCATCGAACATGACCCGAGCATCGCGGCACAGATCATGCGCTATGCCCGTTCGGCCTTTTTTGGTTACAGCGCTGAGATCACCTCGCTGCAGCAGGCGGTGACCGCCGTGCTGGGCTATGGTCTGAGTCTCGACATCGCCATCGGCCTGTCGCTGGGCAAGGCCTTCAATATCCCCAACTTCGGCCCCATGGGCCTGTATCCCTTCTGGCGTCACGCGGTGTACAGCGCCGCCCTGTGCCAGCGTCTGTCCTATTGCATCCCTGGCCCACAACGCCTGCAACCCGGCATGGCCTTTCTCGCCGGCCTGCTACACAACTTCGGCGTGCTGCTGGTGGCCCACCTGTTCCGCCGCGAGGCGCTGCAACTGGCGCAGCGAATCGAGGCCGATGCGGAGCGCCCGGTGGTCGATATCGAACGCGAAATGCTGGGCGCCGATCATCCGGAGATCGGCGCCTGGCTGTTACAGCGCTGGAATCTACAGGAAGAGATCGTAACGTCCGTGGCAGAGCATCATCACCCCCAATACACGGGCGAACATGCCGGCTATGCCCACACCGTGCTGGTGGCCGACCGCCTGCTCAAGCGGCACGATATTGGCGATGCGGAATCCGATGAACTACCGGAGGAACTACTCACCTCCCTGGGCCTGTCTGTTGAGGATGCCGAGGCCGCATTAGAGGCCATTATCACCGCCGGCCCGGATCTCGAAGTGCTGGCCCATCAGTTTCCCGCCTGATCCCACCCCAAATCGCCGCTCTACACACGGAGCAGCCAGCGGTAATTTGGCATCGGTATTTTACACCGGGAGTGGTATGTTTCTCCTATCACATTCTTTAATCTCAGGAGGACTTCTGCGCCATGCCGGGCACCCGTTTTTCACTCGAAGTCCAACCCCGTATCCCACCCAGGATCGGCCGCCTCGAAGAGCTGGCCAACAATCTGCTTTACACCTGGGATCGCAATGTACGCTCACTGTTTTACCGCCTGGACACGGGCCTGTGGGAACAGGTGGGCCACAGCCCCAAGCTGTTTCTGCGCCGTGTTGCCCAGCAGCGGCTGGAAAAGGCCGCCGAAGACCGCATCTTTCTCGATGATTATTACCGTGCACTGACGGCCTACGACAATTATCTGCAGCAACCCCCGTCATCAGAGGCCAGCCTGCTCGACCCCAAGCACGACCTGGTGGCCTATTTTTGCGCCGAATTCGGTCTGCACGAGAGTCTGCCCATCTATTCCGGTGGCCTCGGCATTCTCGCCGGCGACCACTGCAAGGCCGCCAGCGACATGGGCGTGCCCTTCGTCGCCATCGGCCTGCTCTATCGGCAGGGCTATTTCCGCCAGACCATCGACAACCACGGTAATCAAGGCGCCCACTACGCCACCACCGATTTCCGCGACCTGCCGTTGACCCCTGCCACCAATGCCGAGGGTGAGGAAATCCGCGTCACGGTGCAGGCCAATGCCCACGACATCCAGGTCAAGGTCTGGCAGGCCCAGGCCGGACGCATCTGCCTGTACCTGCTGGATACGGATCTGCCGGAAAATAACGAGCAGGATCGCTCCATCACCTATCGCCTCTACGGCGGCGACCAGAGCACCCGCATCCAGCAGGAGATCGTCCTCGGCATCGGCGGCGTGCGCGCCCTGCTCGCACTGGGCCTCAAGCCGACCGTATGGCACATCAACGAGGGCCACTCCGCCTTCCAGATACCGGAACGCTGCCGCCAGTTCACCGACACAGGCATGGATCAGGCTCAGGCCCTGGAGCAGGTGGCGGCGGGCACCGTGTTCACCACCCATACGCCGGTGCCCGCGGGCCATGACATCTTCGACCGTCACACCATCGAACACTACCTGGGTAGCTACATCCCGCAGCTGGGCATGGACATCGACACCTTCATGGCCCTGGGCGAAGGCGCCGACCGCAACAAGAGTAATTTTAATATGACCTCGCTGGCGCTGCGCGGCTCACGCTTTCACAACGGCGTCTCACGCATCCACGGCAAGTTCGCGGCGAAGATGGAGAGCTACATCTGGCCACAGATCCCCACCGAGGAAAACCCCATTGGCCACATCACCAACGGTGTGCATGTGCCGACCTTTCTCGCCCGCGAGTGGGTCAACCTGCTCGATGTGCGCTATCCACAATGGCGCAACGAACTCAACAATGCCGATTACTGGAAGATCATCGACGAGATTCCCGATCACCGTTACTGGAGCCTGCGCCAGTCCCTGAAAAGCGAGATGCTGGAAGGTGTGCATCGCCGCGCCCTGCATCAGCACCACCGCAACGGCTGCAGTGAGGCACAGATCAAGCGTCTGCTGAAACACATCGAGCCCACCGACACCGATACGCTGATCATGGGCTTTGCGCGCCGCTTCGCCACGTACAAGCGCGCCGCGCTGCTGTTCTCCGATCCGCAGCGCCTGTCGCGCCTGCTCAACGATCCGCATCGGCCGGTGATCCTGATCTTCGCCGGCAAGGCCCACCCCAAGGATCAGCCGGGACAGGCGCTGATTCGCACCATCTATGAATTTTCCCGCCAGCCCGATTTCGAGGGCCGGGTGCTGTTGCTGGAGGGCTACGATATGTCGCTGGCGCGCAAGCTGGTGACCGGTGTCGACGTGTGGCTCAACACGCCGGAATACCCCATGGAGGCCAGCGGCACCTCGGGCGAAAAGGCGGGCATCAACGGCGCGATCAATCTCAGCGTGCTGGACGGCTGGTGGGGTGAGGGTTTTCGGGGTGACAACGGCTGGGGCATCACCCCGCATGGGCCGGAATTTGAGCCCGCCTATCGCGACCAGGAAGAGGCCAAGGACCTGCTCGACATCATGGAAAAAGAGGTCATTCCGCTCTACTACGATCACAATGGCCGCGGCTATTCAGAGGGCTGGGTGCGCACGTCCAAGGCCTCCATGCGCACCACCATTCCGCACTTCAACGCCCAGCGCATGATGCGCGACTATGTGCGACAGATGTATGGTCCGGCCGCCCGCTATCAGGCGCGCATGGCGGAAAACGACTTTTCCGGCGCCGCCGAACTTGCCCGCTGGAAGGCGGTCATTCGCAAGGCCTGGCCCGGCGTCAGCCTGCGCCAGCTCAAACAGCCGCCCACGCAGGTCAAAAGCGGCGAAGGCATCCCCCTGCGCATTGCCGCCGATCTCAACGGGCTACAGGCGGAAGATGTCATCGTGGAATGCCTGGTGGGAACCGAGGATCACAATGGCGATTTTACCCTTCGGGAAAACTACGCCCTGAGCCCGGACGGCAACACGAATGCCGGCGAGGCCGTCTTCAAGCTGGATCTCTGCCCGGATCTGTCCGGTCTGCAGTATTACCAGCTGCGCATCCATCCCTTCCATCCGCTGCTGGCGCACCGCTTTGAAACGGGCTACATGATCTGGCTGTAGTCCCTTTTCCATAGGGCCATACCCGCAAAGAACTTCAGGGCAAGTATATAGGCAGGAAAACATTGGCCTGTGGGAGCGGCTTCAGCCGCGATGGGTAATCCGGCTTTCTTCGCGGCTGAAGCCGCTCCCACAATGTCATTGGGCCTCAGTGGTGAGCGCTGGCCAACATCGCAGACCCTCTCCAGTGGTCGGGCGAAGAAGGTTCGTCAGCCCTGGGGGACACGTCCATACAGGCGCACCAGGTGAGCCACGCGACCGTCCAGATCCGCCGGCATCTGATCCCAGCTGAAACGCCACTGCCAGTTGCCTTCCTGCTCGCCGGGCACGTTCATGCGCGCCTCGCTGCCGAGACCGAGAAAGTCCTGCAGCGGCACCACCGCCAGCCGTGCAGTAGAGGCCATGGCGGCGCGGATCAGTCCCCACGGCAGGGAGGCGGCATTGCAGCCCAGGTAGTCACAGATATAGTGCTTGCTGTCATCGCTGAGCTGCTGCGCCCAGCCCGGGGTGGTGTCGTTGTCGTGGGTGCCGGTGTAGACCACGGCGTTTTTGCGGTGATTGTGCGGCAGATAGGGGTTGCCGGGGCTGCCGTCGAAGGCAAACTGCAGGATCTTCATGCCGGGGAAGTCCCAGCATTCCCGCAGGGCTTCCACTTCCGGCGTGATCACACCCAGGTCTTCGGCCACCACCGGCAGGTAGGGGAAGGCCGCCTGCAGGGCCTTGAACAGGGCATTGCCGGGACCGGGCAGCCAGTGGCCCTCAATGGCCGTCTCGGCATCGCCGGGAATGGACCAATAGGCCTCGAAGCCACGGAAGTGATCAATGCGCACCAAATCGAACAGCTCCAGCGCGGTGCGCATGCGTTTGATCCACCACAGATAGCCATCCTCGGCCATGCGCTCCCAGCGATAATGCGGATTGCCCCAGCGCTGCCCGGTATCGGAAAAATAGTCCGGCGGCACGCCGGCGATGGTGATGGGCTGGCCATTGCCATCGAGATCGAAGTATTCACGGTGCGCCCAGACTTCGGCGCTGTCGTGAGAGACGAAGATGGGCATGTCACCAAACAGGTCGATGCCGCGCGCATTGGCGTAGTGCTTCAGCCCCAACCACTGACGGAAAAACACAAACTGTTCGAAGCGTACCTGTTCAATACAGGGCTGCAGGCGCTCGCTGACCTCGGCCAGGGCTTGGTTGTCGCGGTCGCGCAGGGCCTGCGGCCACTGGAACCAGGGCGCCCGCTGGAAATCATCGCGCAGTGCCTCGTAGGTGGCGTAATCATCCAGCCAGGCGCGGTGACGCTCGCAGAAGTCGCGGTACTCCTGCTGGTCGTACTCACTGGCGCGCGCCTCGAATCCCGCGTGGGCGGCATCCAGCCTGACCTGCCGCGAGGCGTGGTCAGGCAGGGCCTCATCGTCCAGCCAGCCCCACTCACGCAGCAGGTCGAGACTGATGAGATTGGGATTGCCGGCATGCACCGAGGTGCTCATGTAGGGTGACAAATCATCCAGAGTCGGCCCCAGGGGCAGCACCTGCCAGACACTGATTTGTGCCGCCTGCAGAAAGTCCACGAAACGGTAGGCCGAGGGACCCAGGGTGCCCAGCCGTTCGCGACCAACCTCGGAGGCCGTGGCGGGTAGCGAACTGGGATGTAACAGAATGCCGGCACGCCGGCGGGAGAGAACGGGATGGGTCACATTGGTTCCAAGTCAAGAATATTACAAATCAGTGCTCAGAGCCCCGGCGCATAACACCGCCGGTCTGAGGCTGCCCACCGCCGCGGGCAAACACATGTGACAGGTATTCCGGCAGCTCCTCGCCCAACAAAAAATAGAGGGCGGACAGCTGGCTGCGGAACAGGCGCTCGAAGTCCCTCACGGCCTCGGCCGGGTTGTAGTCACCAAACCACCAGAACCAGTCCGAGCCCTCACAGATGGCCAGCTGGCGCTCGGCGGCCCGGCGCTGCTCATCCGTGAGCCGCCCGCTGGCAATTACCTTATCAAAACAGCGTTTGGCATCGCCGAGCATGTCCCAGGCACGGTTCTTGTCGGCATCGCCAATCCAGGTGGAGAAGGTGCCGTACACCCAACTGCCGGCCACCAGGCGGGAAATGTTTGCCGTCGGCAGGTCGTCCTGCAGCATTTCCGCATAGGTGGTCAGTTTCAGGCGCGGATGATTGGCCAGTCCCCGGTAGAGTGCTTCAAGGAAATAATAGCCGTTTTCCGGGTAGTACTCCCAGGCATTCTCGCCATCGAGGATAATGGACACCACCGCCCCCGGCCGGCCCTCACAGGTATCGGCGATATTATTCAGATGCGCCAACAGGTTGCCTACGGCATCATCGGCATGCCAGTCGGAAAAGTTGAATCCGATCAGGTCCGACAGGCCATCGTCGCGGAAGAAGCAGGCCACGTCGTTGTCGGCCACCGTGTAGGCGCGATGCAGGACGTGGTTTTCGCCCTCGGGATGATCGCTCTCGGCCTGCGCCAGACTGTTGCGCAGCACATTTTCACCGCTGGCGATCCAGCGGAAACCGGCCTCCTGGTAATAGGGTATGGACTCGGTACTGACGCTGCCCTCGGCCGGCCAGCAGCCGGTGGGGCGGAAGCCGAAGTAATGCTCGAAGGTCTTGATGCCTTCGCGGATATGCCAGCGTACGCGCTCTTCGCCACCGGGATATTTCCCCAGCAGGGGCAGCTGCACGTCCGGCATCGCCTCGCGGGCCGATTCCAGGTCCAGCAGCAGGGGCACGATGGGGTGGGCATAGGGCGTGACGGACAGCTCCACCCGGCCCTGCTCGGCGAGGCGGCGGTAACGACCGATGACGCCGGACAATAATTCACCGATGATCTCCATCAGCGCGTGCCGGTCACGCAGACTGAAATCGCAACCCTTTTCGATCAGCATCTGTATGCGCTGGTTTTCGCGCCGCACCGTTTCACCCAGCCAGGCGAGGTGGTACCACATCAGCAGGTCGATAAGAAATTGCTCGCTGACATAGATGCCGGATTCCGGGTGCTCGAGAAAACAGCGCGCCATGTCCGCCAGACGGCCGTAGGGGACATAACGACCAATCAGGGTCTTTTCATTGGCGCGCAGGCACTGGCCGAGCAACTCCAGCCGTTCACCGGCATCGGTGGGCAGCACCGGATTGGCCAGCGCCGCCAGCAGGGGATCGCGGATGCGCTGCCCATCAGACAGAAAGCCCTCGACCTGGCGGGCGTAGTCATCCAACTGCTCCAACAACGTAGGAGCAAAATTGACCACCGCGCGCGCCTGTGGCTCGGCCTCGAGATGGGCCGCCATGTCGGTGTAATCCTTGATCGCGTGCAGATAGGTCCAGGGAAGTTGATATTCACCGTTAGGACGGTCGCAATACTGCGGCTGGTGCATATGCCAGAACAGTACAACGTTCAGCGTTGATATTTCTGAGGGGGCTTCATCGGACATAGTGTAGTTCCTGGCCCAGCATTTCGGGCACCACCAGGGTCACGCCATTGGGCGTGACATGAAAACGTTTGGCATCTTCGGCCGGGTTTTCGCCGATCACGGTACCTTCTGGGATCTTGCAGCCCTGGTCGATAATGGCCTTTTTGATACGGCAGTGACGGCCGATCTCCACATCGGGCAGGATCACGCTGTCGTTTATCGTGCTGTAGGAATTGACCCGCACATTGGAGAACAACAATGAGTGACGCACCAGTGCACCCGACACCACGCAGCCGCCGGAGACCATGGAATCCACCGCCATGCCACGGCGGTCTTCGTCGTCAAAGACGAACTTGGCCGGTGGCAACTGGCCTTGATAGGTCCAGATCGGCCAGGCGCTATCATACAGATTGAGCTCGGGCGTAACACCGATGAGTTCCAGATTGGACGCCCAATAGGCATCCACCGTGCCCACATCGCGCCAGTAGCCCTGGCTGCCGGTCTGCACATCGCGAAAGGCATAGGCAAAGGTGCGGTAGCGCTCCATGGCCAGCGGTACGATGTCGTTGCCAAAGTCGTGCGAGGAACCGGGGGTATCGGCGTCGCGCAGCAGCTGCTCGATGAGGAAGTCGGTATTGAAGATGTAGATGCCCATGGAGGCCAGCGCCACGTCGTCCTGACCCGGCACCGGTTGCGGGTTTTCCGGCTTCTCGGTGAAATCGGTCACGCGGTCGTCCTCGGTCACCGACATCACGCCGAAGCCCTTGGCCTCTTCCAGCGACACCTGCAGCGCACCGACGGTGAGGTCGGCATTATTTTCCACATGCTGGGCCAGCATGGGGCCGTAGTCCATCTTGTAAACGTGGTCACCGCCGAGAATCAGCACGTACTTGGGGGTGTGATTGCGGATGATGTCGATATTCTGATAGATGGCGTCAGCGGTGCCCACATACCAGTTTTCCTCGATACGCTGCTGGGCCGGCAGCAGCTCCACGAACTCGCCAAACTCACCACGCAGGAAGCCCCAGCCCTGCTGCACATGCAGGATCAGCGAGTGAGCCTTGTACTGCGTCAGCACACCGACACGGCGAATACCGGAATTGATGCAGTTGGACAACGGGAAATCGATGATGCGAAATTTGCCGCCGAAGGGAATGGCGGGCTTGGCATGCCACTTGGTCAATTGCTTGAGACGGGAACCCCGTCCACCGGCCATGATCAGGGCCAGGGTGTCGCGCGTAATCCGGCTGACAAATCTCAACGATTGCTGCTCATTCATAACCACTCTCCCGATTAAGGGGGGCTTCTACATATTCACGCATATATTCATCGACGAACATCTTGATCACCAAATCCACTCCCCCCGCGCCGCCTGCCAAAAGTAGGTTCTTTAAGAAAATCGCCTGCCGTTGATCGCAACAGCTGGCTATTACGGGCTATTTACGCCTCGCAAAAAAAAATACCTGCTGTTGGTGATGGAACGAATCTGACAGCCAAACCGGAACGCCCAGAATAAAATAGGAAGCCCCCTAAACAAACGCCATTAGCCAACGGCTTGGATAGCAATTTACCGGCAATCACAAAACGTGACGCCACTACCCCCTTGCCCTTATCATGTTAGCACCAACGGCCGTGTGTTCCGCAGATATTTTTTGCGCAGACCGGCCACGTCCTCCATCAGGTACCGCATCTCATGAACGCCATTTCCGCATTCCCCCAGTCACAGCTCAGCAAGATTCTCGAGGCCCGCCACCACGACCCCTTCGAAGTCCTCGGCCGCCACAAGATGGGCAAGGACGATGTGGTCTGCGTGTTCCAGCCCCGGGCGAAAAAGGTCACGCTGGAGGGCGGACACGCCATGCAGCGTTATCACGAGACCGACCTGTTCCTGTGGCGCGGTGACGGCAAGACGCTGCCCTGGCCCTACACCATCACCTGGGTTGACGACGCCGGCAACAGCCACCAACGCATCGACCCCTACTGCTTCGGCCCGCAGATCAGCGATTTCGACATGCACCTGTTCGCCGAGGGCACCCATCTGCACGCCTACCGTTTTCTCGGTGCCAATCCAAAAACCGTCGACGGCGTTGACGGCGTGGTCTTCGCTACCTGGGCGCCCAATGCCCAGCGCGTCAGCGTGGTGGGCGAATTCAACGACTGGGACGGCCGTTGCCACCCCATGCGGGTACGTGGTGACAGCGGCATCTGGGAGCTGTTCCTGCCCGGCGTCGGCGAGGGCGTCCATTACAAGCTCGAGATCCGTGACCAGCACGGCCATCTGCACCTCAAGGCCGACCCCTACGGACGCGCCTTCGAATTACGCCCGGATACGGCTTCCCGCATCACCGCCGACAGCCGCTACCGGTGGAACGATGCCAACTGGCAACAGCACCAGCAGCAGCTCGACTGGCTGCACGCGCCCCTGTCCATCTATGAACTGCACCCCGGTTCCTGGCAACGCGACGACAACGGCAACTTCCTCGACTACCGCACCCTGGCACACCGCCTGGTCAGCCATGCCCGCCACCTGGGCTTCACCCACATCCAGTTGCTGCCCATCACCGAGCATCCGCTGGATGCCTCCTGGGGCTACCAGACCACCGGCTACTTCGCCCCCACCAGCCGCTTCGGTTCACCCGACGACTTCCGCTACTTCGTCGACCACTGCCATCAGCACGGCATCGGTGTGCTCATGGACTGGGTGCCGGCGCACTTCCCCAAGGACGCCCACGGCCTGGCGCGTTTCGACGGCAGCGCCCTCTACGAACACGAAGACCCGCGCAAGGGTGAGCACCAGGACTGGGGCACGCTGATCTACAACTACGGCCGCAACGAAGTCAAAAGCTTCCTGCTCTCCAGCGCCATCTACTGGCTGGAAGAATTCCACATCGACGGCCTGCGCGTGGACGCCGTGGCCTCCATGCTCTACCTCGACTATTCGCGCGACGACGGCGAGTGGCTACCCAACATCTACGGCGGCAACGAAAACCTCGAGGCCATCGATTTCATCCGCCAGATGAACACGGTGATCCACGAGCACCACCCCGGCTGTCTCACCATCGCCGAGGAATCCACCTCCTGGCCGCAGGTCTCGCGCCCCACCTGGCTGGGCGGACTGGGCTTCAGCATGAAGTGGAACATGGGCTGGATGCACGACACCCTGACCTACTTCAGCAAGGATCCCATCCATCGCCATTACCACCACCAGCAGCTCACCTTCGGCCTGCTGTACGCCTTCACGGAAAATTTCGTACTGCCCTTCTCACACGATGAAGTGGTGCACGGCAAGGGCTCCCTGCTGGCCAAGATGCCCGGCGACGAATGGCAGAAATTCGCCAACCTGCGCCTGCTCTACACCTACATGTACACCTACCCGGGCAAGAAACTGCTGTTCATGGGCTGCGAATTCGGTCAGGGCCGCGAGTGGGATTTTGACGCCAGCCTCGACTGGTACGTGCTCGACTACCCGTTACACCACGGCGTGATGGATCTGCTCAAGGATCTCAACCACCTGTACCGCGACACACCGGCCCTGCACCGGTTCGATTTCGAGGCCCAGGGCTTCGAGTGGATCGACTGCAACGACGCCGCGCAATCCACCATCAGCTACCTGCGCAAGTCCGCTGACAGCTTCGTGGTAGTGATCCTCAACTTCACCCCCGTGGTGCGCGAGAACTACCGCATCGGCCTGCCCGCCGGCGGCGAATGGCGCGAACTGATGAACTCCGACTCCGAGTTCTATGGCGGCAGCAACACCGGCAATGGCAATCCCATCGTCGCCGAGGAACAGGCATGGATGAACCGCCCCTGGTCCGTGGAACTGACCCTGCCACCATTGGGTGCACTTATTCTGACCCCTGCCTGATTGCCGTTAGGCTACTGCCCGGACAACTAGCCAAAAAATAAAGTAGACGCCCCGTACCATGTCGAAGATTCTGTTTGTCACCAGTGAAGCCCATCCACTGATAAAGACCGGCGGGCTGGCCGATGTCAGCGGTAGCCTGCCCGCGGCATTGAAATCCCTCAATCACGCCGTACGCCTGATCCTGCCCGCCTACCCGCAAGCAAAGGAAAAGGCCGGGCCGCTGAAATGCATAGCCACGATTCGCTTGCCCGGTTCACAGGAAGAAATAAAAATCCTCGAAGGCCGCCTGCCCGGCAGCCGGGTGTTCGTCTGGCTGGTGGACTATCCCCCTGCCTTCGCGCGTGAAGGCAACCCCTATCTCGGCCCGGATGGCCACGACTGGCCCGACAATCCCGAACGCTTCGCCCTCTTCTGCCGTATCGTCAACGAAATCGCCATGGGCCGCGTCGGACTGAACTGGCGCCCGGACATCGTGCACTGCAGCGACTGGCAGACCGGCCTGGTACCGGCATTACTGAGCCTGGAGGCCGAACGCCCGGCCACCGTGTTCACCATTCATAACCTCGCCTATCAGGGCATGTTCCCCGCCGAGGTCTTTTTCCGCCTCGGCCTGCCGCCGCAGCTGTGGCACTTCGAGGGTCTGGAATTTCACAACCACCTGTCCTTCATCAAGGGCGGGCTGGCCTATGCGGACAAACTCACTACCGTCAGCCCCACCTATGCACGGGAAATTCAGAGCGCGGAATTCGGCTACGGCCTCGACGGCCTGCTGCGCCATCGCGCCGCCGACCTGCACGGCATCCTCAACGGCATAGACCTCGACGAATGGAATCCAGCGACCGACCCGCATATCGAATGGCACTACAATGCCAAACGTTTCAGCGCCAAACAGCACAACAAAGGTGTCTTGCAGGCAGAGTTCGGCCTGCCCGAGAGCGGCGACTTACTGTTAGGCTCGGTGGGGCGACTGGTGGAACAGAAAGGTGTGGATCTTATTCTCGACATCATCGACCAACTGGCCGAACTGCCCGTGCAACTGGCCCTGCTGGGCAGTGGCGAAGCCCACTTCGAGGCCGCCCTGCAGGATGCCGCGGCCCGTCATGCAGATAAATTCAGCGTCAAGCTGGGCTATAGCGAACGCCTCGCCCACCGGGTCGAGGCCGGAGCCGATGCCTTCCTCATGCCCTCGCGCTTCGAGCCCTGCGGCCTCAACCAGCTCTACAGTCTGCGCTACGGCACCCCACCCATCGTGCACGCCGTGGGCGGCCTGGCCGATACCGTAGTCGACGCCACCGCCGAGGCCATCAAGCAAAAGACCGCCACCGGCTTTTGTTTCTACTACGCCAGCGGCGACGCCCTGCTACGCACCATCGGCCACGCCCTGGCGCTTTACGCACAGACACCGAAATGGCGTTCAGTGGCACGCACCGGCATGGCACAGGTGTTCGACTGGCGCAGCAGCGCACGGAAGTATCTCGCCCTCTACAAGGAAACCGTCAAACGCCCGTAGAAGCGGCCCTCAGGCCACGAACAGTTTCCATATCCAGGGGGCATCGTGCGCATGGCGCACGCTACGGGCAGGTGTAGTGTGCGCTGTACGCACAAATATCGATGAACATCGACCGGCCCTTTCATTCATCGCGAAAAATCAGGCGGCGCGGGATCTCTTTGCCTCAGCGAAGCAGTCTTCACGCCACAGGCAACCCTGCTGATCGCAGTCCCCGTTGATCGCCGCGGCAAAACAGTCGAAAGAACCCTCGGCGCGTTGGATACTGCGAATCAAATCCGCCTTTCTCTTCTTTGCAGGCTTCACACCGGCATCCTTGGCCAGGCTGCGGATCTTTGTCAGGTTCACGACTTTGCTACTCCTCGATAGTGTGGGATAAAAAACCAGGCGGCGATTATAGGGACAATGCCCCGATAACGCTATGGGGATAGCCGCACAGCCACTTCAGCTGCACCCTGAAGCCCGACCCGAGGATTCATGACCAGGTAGACCGGGTACTGTGCCACCAGTTCGCCCATCTTGCCCTTGTCACGGAAGGCCGCCATGAATACCCCGCTGCTCAGGCGCTCGGCCATGCGCGGGGCGATGCCGCCAGCAATGTAGACACCACCGGCAGCCAAACAGGTGAGGGCCAGATTACCGGCCTGTGCACCATAGATCTTCACAAACATATCCAGCGCCTGCGCAGCCAGGCCATCACCCTGCTCTGCCGCCTGCGAAATGGCGGCGGCGCCCTCACCTCGCTCCAGCGCGGCAAGCAGTGAGGCCGATGCCTGCCCGGCAAACTGTACGGTGTGAAAACGGTAAAGGGTCTCCAGCCCCGGCCCCGATACAATGTGTTCATAACTGACCCGTGGCTGGCGCTCGCTGAGCCAGGCCAACAGGGCCCGTTGGTGCTCATCGGTGGGTGCGAAGTCCACATGCCCGCCCTCCGAAGGCAGCACCTCATAGTGACCCTCGACCCACACCAGGATGCCTTCACCCAGCCCGGTGCCGGCACCGATCAGCGCCCGCGGCGCACTGGCGCGCGTCTGCCCCGGCTGCAACACCTTCAGGTCATCGTCGGCAAGCGTCTCCAAGCCGTAGCCCACGGCCTGAAAATCGTTGATGAGCTGCAGGCGGGGAATACCGAAGCGGTCCGCCAGCACATCGGCATCCAGCTGCCAGGGCAGGTTGGTGACACGGGCCAGACGTCCGTCCACCGGACCGGCAACACCAATGCAGGCAGCATGCACTTCCCCCAGCCCCACACTGGCAGTCTGCTCGAAGAAGGCCGCCAGCAGCGCATCGAAAGTATCGAATGCCGCACTGTCGAAACACCGTTCGAACAACACGTCATCTGCTTCCTTCAGCTGCAACAGGGTCTTGGTGCCGCCGATGTCTCCGGCCAGTATGGGCATGCCTTTCACTCCGTGGTTTACAATCTATTGGGTACTTCTATTACCTAGATCCTGCAAGTGGTCGTGCTTGCGCAGTGCACGATATTGATTCGTAGAGCGAATGACAACTTTGCGCGTAATCCTTATTGTGATTGCCGAAAAGTTTCATGTCGCTATACGGATCAAGAGCTCGCCTACCAAAAGTAGGTTCTTTAAGAAAAGCGCCTACTGTCGCCTCAGGGCGCCTACTTTTGGTGGTGTGCTGAGTGAGTGCGAGCACTTGTAGGATCTAGTGTAGTGTCCCATACCAAGTGCAGATATAGACGAAACGAGAAAGGACAGCTGCAAGGCGCGTTCTCGCAGGGATAGTGGTGCTATCTCAAGAGAACGCAACGCCGCAGATGCCTTTCTCGTTTCGCCCGAAGGGAAGCCATTAAACAGACAATTACGGCGTTGCAGCCCTTGAAAAGGGAACCACCCTTCTCTGCGAGCTGCGCCTAGTACTTGTCTGTTTACTGGCTTTCTATATCTGTACTTGGTATGGGACACTGCACTAGGTGATAATTGATCATGGCCTCTGCGCGATCTGACAAGGGCTATTGCTACGGCGGCGCCAGGTCATCATGTTCGCGCACACAGCGGTTAATGATGCCGTAAAGACGCAGCTTATCGATGGGCTTGGACATGTAGCCTTCGGCGCCCAGTGCCTCTGCCATGGCGCGCTCTTCCACCAACGTCACCATCACCACCGGAATATCACGCAGGCGGGGCGCCAGCTTGAGTGCGCGCAGCACCGCCCAGCCATCCATACCCGGCATCATGACATCAAGGGTAATGACATCCGGCTGCAACTCCTGCGCCAGGGTCAGGCCATCGACGCCACTGGCGGCCGTCGTTACATCAAAACCCTTCAATGACAGGAAGTGCGACATGATATGCAATATCGCCGGGTCATCATCAATCACCAGTATCCGGCTGACATGTTTGCGGCGCTCATGTTCAATACCATCATGTTTTCCGGCCAGACGCTGGCCCAGGGCGGCAACGCCACTTCTCGGCGCCTCATCATCGCCAGCGAACAAGTGGTCTTCATGGGGGGTTCTTAACGGCAGCATAACCGTAAATGTCGATCCGTTGGTTTGTTCACTGACAACGTGGATACCGCCTCCCATCAAATGACAAAAATGCTGCGCAATGGCAAGCCCCAGACCGGTACCGCCGTATTTGCGCGTGGTACTCAGATCCGCCTGACTGAAGGCTTCAAAAATCTTCTCCAATTGTCCTGAGGCCATACCGATACCGGTGTCGCTGACGGAAAAGAATACCTGCCCGGCAACATCCATTCGGCCGCGATTCGTCTCGCACCAGACACTGACCTCGATTTCACCATTGTGGGTAAACTTGCAGGCATTGCTGAGCAGATTGAATAAAATCTGCCGCAGCTTGGTAACATCGGCGTACATGATGGTGACATTATCAGCACAGCGCACATTCAGCTGGTTGCCATTCTTGCCGACCAGCGGATGGATCGTGTCGGCGACGTCGTTGATCAGATCGGAAATGCTGAACCATTCTTCGAACAGCTGCATTTTACCGGCTTCGATCTTGGACAGATCAAGAACGTCATTGATCAGGCTCAGCAGGTGCTGACCGGCGGTGTGTACACGGCGCAGATCCTCCGCCAGCCTGTCCTCACCACGCTGCCGGGCGTTGTCCATCAGCAGTTCGCTGTAGCCAATCACAGCATTCAGCGGGGTGCGCAGTTCATGACTCATATTGGCCAGAAACTGGCTCTTGGAGTGGCTTGCTTCCAAGGCGGCATCACGGGCCTGGGCCAGGTCCAGGGTGCGCTGATGAACCAGTTCTTCCAGTTGGTTCTTGTGACTCTGCAACGCCTGCTGTGCCTGTTCGCGCTCATGAATTTCCGACTGCAATTCGTCCTGTCGCGCCAGCAGCATGTCATACAGCGACCTAAGCTCATCGGTCATCTCATTGAAACCATGCGCCAGAAGACGCACCTCGGCATTGCCTTCCTCGACGACCTTTTGCCCCAACTGCTGCTTGTCGCGGCGGATATTACGCAGCTGTTCACCCAGACGCTGCAACGGCACCAGTGCATGCTGGTTGAGGGCATACAGCATCAGTCCAGCGAGCAGCAGTCCAAGCAGGGCAACGGCGATAATCAACGAATTACGGGTCATTTCCAGGCGGGATTCGAACGCAGAAATATCCTGCGCCAGTGACACCGTCAGCGCCTCCTCCCCAGCCGCGGTGACCAACGCAAAGCTGGCGACTGCCCCCCGCCGCTGCGCATCGGCAGGCCAGAGGCCGGAAGTATAAGCGGCCGAGCCGTCGACATAGGCAATTCGCAGCGGCATGCCCAGATCACCCTCCAGCGTCTGCAGACTGAAAACCGGGTCCACAACGACCTCAAGATAGCCACTAAGCCTTAGCCCGCCAACCGGCATCAGCACGCTGAAATGTGGCCGCCCCGCCTGCAGACACAGTTCAGTAATACTTTTCAGGCGCGACGCCCCCTGTCGTGACACCGCCCGCCGTCGCAGGCCACTGCATGTTGCCGGCCTATCCAGCCCTTCGGCCATGGCCCCGGTAACAAGATTGAAATCCAGGTCATAAACGGCCATGTAGCGGGGCCGCAGAATACCCGCAGTCACAAAATACTGGTGAAACTGGGAGGCGAGGCGGCGCTGTAGTGCAATCACATCACGGGCTTGAAACTCGCGCCGAAAGCCTGCGTCTTCCTGCAGGGACTGGCCCATGATGTGCACTACCCGCCCCATGTCATCAAGGACTTCATCGACCTGCAGCCCAATGACCTGCTCGATCGCCGCGCGTTGACTATCGATGGCAAACTGGCGATAGATTTCC
The DNA here is from genome assembly GCA_913009875.1 of uncultured Gammaproteobacteria bacterium. Classification (GTDB taxonomy): domain Bacteria; phylum Pseudomonadota; class Gammaproteobacteria; order SZUA-152; family SZUA-152; genus DRQN01. The sequence goes on from CAJVYS010000038.1 coordinate 20,534, forward strand.
GTCGCCAGTACCGCCAGCACAATACTGAGCGCGCCCATGGCAAAAATGCTGAAGGCTACATTGAAGCGCAGCGAGTGACGATTGAAAATCATGCCCTCTGCCCTGTGACCATGAAAATAAAGCCTTGCACCGGTAACGGGAGCCTCTGCGGGAAAACACAGTAGAAACCGCGTTCAGATTCCAACAGAGAGAAGGTGCCACCCCATCATCGGCAATGAATGAAAAGGCAACGGACCGGCATCCCGCCAGATATCAGCGCTGGGGCCGGCGCATCATGCCCTGGTTCTGGAATGGCATGACATACTTCTGAAAATACTCGCGGGACAGCGCCCGCAGGGACTCCCGCTCCTCTTCCGTGAATTCCTCGGCGAGCACCTGCCGGTTTTCGAACGCCGGTGAATAGCCCTGCGCAGCCGCCAGATTGAACCACACATAGGCCAGTTTTAGATCCTGTGCCACACCACTGCCATTGGCGTACATCACACCCAGATTGGTTTGCGCCAGGGAGTGCCCTTGTTCGGCGGCCTTGCGATACCAGAGGAAGGCGTAGCGATCACTCTGCTCAACCCCCTCACCCATGTCATACATATAGCCAAGATTGTACTGCGCGGCCGCAATACCCTGTTCAGCCGCACGCAGAAACCACTGCTGGCTCTTGTCCAGGTCTTTTGCAACCCCGTGGCCACCCCGGTAAAGGATGGCCAGATTGTGCTGGGCCTCGGCATCACCGGCCTCAGCCAGCGGAGTGAATATCCGCAAGGCCTTTTTATAGTCACCCTGCTCGGCGGCCAGCATGCCCTCATCCAGCTTACCAGCAACAGCCGGGCCCGGAACGAAACACGCCAACATCAACAGGGCTAAAAAAAAGATGGCACGCCTGAAACAGGCGTGCCCTTTGACTATCACGATAGGAACCTCAGCGAGTAACGCGGTTAACGTCCGGGTTGATTTTTTGCTTCTTCATCCAGCGCTCCAGTGTCTTTGACGGCGCCGGCGGCTTGATACCACGCGGCATCGAACGCCCGATGGCGGTAAAACGCACCTTCAACGCATTGCGGAAGGCACCCTCATAGCCGTACTTGCGCACCGAAAACGACACATTGCGCTGCCGTCCCTTCTCCATGAAACGGGCACTCCAGTGCACGCGCAGACTACCGGCCTTTTCCGCCACCGACAGTGTAACACCCACGACACCACTGGTAGAACGCTTGTCCACACTGTGCTCACGGGTCTTGCGCAGGTGCACCGGCACGATCTTGTTCTTTTTCACCACCAGATCGCGATGATCCTGCGCCATCTTCTTGGCCTTCAACTTGCCGCCGTGCACACCATCTGAAAACAACTTCGACTCAACCGGCTTGGAATCCTTGTAGACACGCACCCACCAGCCATGCGTATTGCCGTGATCCATGCGCGTGATGTAGGTCAGACCCAACCCCTTGTCAGCCTTGGCGGCCGGTTTTCTGGAAGTAGAGACTGTCTTTTTCGTCACCGACTTCCTTGCCACAGCCTTCTTCGCGGCCTTTTTCTTCGCCACAGCCTTTTTCTTTGCCACGACCTTCTTCACCATGGCTTTTTTAGCCACTGGCTTTTTAGCCACAGCCTTTTTCTTCGCAACGACCTTTTTCTTCACCGGTGCCTTGCTCTTGAGCTGCTTTTTCTTGACCTGTTTTTTAATCTGTTTTTTCTTGACCATTGCGACAAACCATACCTTTTTCGCTATGTTGACTCATATCCCGGCTGACTCGGGTGTCTCGTATTCTCTACAAGCTAACACCAGAGTAGCAGCGGCCCGACAATCTAGTCGGCCTTTCGGGACTCTTTCTCCAGTTTTTTCCAGTAATCATCACTAACCCGGCAATCCAGCAGGGCCATTGCCGCCACGGCCACGATGGTCACTATCACAAGATAGTGGGTGAATTCCAGCTCACCAACATTAAAGTAAATAAAGGCCGAACAGCCTGCCAACACGGAGTAGATAGCCAGCCGGATCGGCACAATCAACGCCTTTGGCAAGGCGCTGCCTTTCTTTTCAGCCGCAGGCATGAGCACCCTCCCGCTCACCGAATCCTGTTACACCGGGATGTGTGAAAATATAGACCATAACGACAAGTGATCAAGAAAAGTGCCAGCTTTTTACAGTTTGAAACCACGCTCAACAAGCTATCCCCCTACACGGCGTGGCAGGATATCACAGCCACATACTTACCGCTAAACAGCGGTCGCTAAATCCCTCCCCGGAATATTGTCCATACACCTCCTGGTTACCCGTAGCCTGGCTACGGCATATTCGGCCAGCATTAACCTTAGTTATGGAATGGCTTTAACTGAAGTCATGCCAAACCATGCACATTCATGAACTGTGACAGGTATCACAGCCTCCACCCTTACGTCGTCACAGCCCGACGCCGATAGCAGAACTAGACTGATTCACATCCTGCAAACCCTCACCCGGGGACACCGGTTATGGCAGAACCACGAAATATCATCGATTTCCATTCCAAGCGGCATTCAAGCTCCGAGGAGACCCCCATGCCCCTGCCGCCACTCGTTATTGCAACGCGGCGCACGGCAAAGCACCATCTGAAAAAGCGCCTTCCGGAATTCTTCAGCCAGGTGGATGACAGCCTGTTCGCCCTTGCCGACAAGGCCGAAAACAACCAGCTGCAAAACCTGTATTTCGATGCCATGCGCGAAACCCGTCTGAAAAAGGACGCCATGAACAATGCCTACCGGAGCCAGCTGGATAGACTGTTCAATGAATCATTGGGCACTGCAGGTGCCCAGCACAGCAAACCGGAAGAATTGGAACCCCTGGATCAGGTCGGCCTGGTCGGAGATGAACAGCTGGAAGAATCACTGGCCCTGACCAATATGGTCTCCAGCGCCGAAATGCAGTACCGCGAAGCCCTCTATGGCCTCACCGCCCGCCTCGATTTCCTCATCGAAGACCAGGAAATCCACAAGGACAACAACCCCCTGCGCCCGGATGTCATCTGCCACGCCTTCACTGCCGCCGTGGACGAACTCAGTGCCGACCTGAAAATCCGTCTGGTCATCTACAAACTGTTCGACAAACACGTCGTGCAGCAGCTCGGTGACATGTACGCCGCCATCAACGCCGACCTGGTGGCGGCGGGCGTACTGCCACGCATCAAGACACCGGCGCAGAAATCGGCGGAAAAGACCGCCGCGGGTCAGCGTAGCGAGGACGACATCATCGCCGAAATCGCCACTGCCATGACCCGGCACGAAGCAGCCGAACAGGCCAGTGAACCCGCCCCTGCCGGGAATCTGTTCGCCTCACTGCAACACATGCTCTCCCAACACCGCACGCTCACTGGCGTCCCCGGTGCCGTACCCATGAGCGGGACACCGGCAGCGGGTGGCAATATCTCCATGGGTGGAGCCATGCCGGCCACCGGTATGCCCATGGCCAACGGGCCCATGAACAATGGCGCGCCCCCCACCCACGGCGAGGCCCTCCCCGCCGGTGAGGCCGGCAATGGTGCTGGCGGCATGGCCCTTTACTATGCCCCGCAGGACATTGTCAGCGCCCTCTCCAACCTGCAGGGCGACAGCGAGTTCACCAGCCAGCCCGCACTCACTCAAGGGCCACAGAACGACGCTCAACCCCTCAGTGCTACCCTGATCAAAACCGGCCTGACTCAGGCGATAAACCATCAGGCGGGTGATGGCGGGGACCGTCAGATCGGCCAGGCAGACACCGATGCCATCGACATCGTCAGCATGCTATTCGACTTCATTCTCGACGACCCGCACATCGACGACAACATCAAGGCACTCATCGCCCGTCTACAGATCCCGATGCTCAAGGTCGCCATCATCGACAAGGAGTTCTTCGCCAGGAAGACCCACCCGGCACGACAGCTGCTCAATGAGCTGGCCTACATCGGCGCGGAAGACGTCGACACGGAAGATGCCGAGGAAGAAAACTCCACCCTGCAAATGGTGGAATACGTGGTCGATCGTATTCTCAACGAATTCGAGGACGATGCCGAACTGTTTGCCACCCTGCTGGATGAATTCACCCGTTTCATCGAAGAAGAGCGCGAAGCCAACCGCCTGGCGGAAGAGATACTGGAGCAGGCCCGCGATACCGTCGCCGACGAAATCCGTCAACGCGTGGAAGGCCAGAACATACCGCCCTTCATCCGCGCCCTGCTCATCGATGCCTGGAAGGATGTGCTGAATCACATCTATCTGCGCGACGGCGGCAATGAAAGCACCGCCTGGGAAACGGCGCTGAAGGTGGCCGACGACCTGATATGGAGCGTGCAGCCCAAGCTGGTGGTCAGCGAACGGCAGAGCCTGATTCGCGTCATTCCGCGCGTGCTCAACGGCCTGCGCGACGGCCTGACTCTGATCGCCTATGATCGCGCCGTCACCGAGCGCATCTTCGACAAACTCGAGGAACTGCATCTGGCCAGCCTGCGCGGAGGCGTCAGCGTCGTGCAGAACGTGCCCGCGGGCACAGAAAATGAGCCCACAACCAGCTCGCCGGCGGAAAATGTACAAGAGGCAGGTTCTGGCGCAGCCGCGGCGGAGGCCAATGAAGTCCGTAATGAGGCCGATGAATTCATCGAAGAAATCATCCTCGCCTCCACCCAGGCCATGGACTGGGACAGCTGGGATCAGTTCGATAACGAATATGCTGAACGGGTCAAGGACATGACACTCGGCACCTGGGTGGAATTCACCGACCCGGAAACGGAAAAACGCAGCCGCGGTAAGTTGGCCTGGAAATGCGACTTCACCGGCGAATACACCTTCGTCGATCGCAAGTACAAGGTGGTTGCCGACCTGACCTTCAAGAAGCTGTTGGGCAAATTCGATGTCGGCCACGCACAGATCGTCGACGACGTGCCCCTGTTCGACCGCGCCCTCGACTCCGTTATCAACGGCATCAAACGCGCCATGGAAAGTAAGGGAGAGGCATCGGAAGAAACAACACCCGTGCAGTGAACACCATTGCATCAACCAACCAGCCAGAGCAGCGGACAGAAACGTAGCCTGGGTTGAGCCTGCGAAACCCGGGGGAAGCGGCACGATAAGCTCAGTAGGGTGGGCAGGTTTTCCATGCCCACGCGAAATATACGCCAACCACGTGGGCACATAAAACGTGCCCACCCTACCGGACTGCGATTGATTTCCCACCATTGATATCACGGCCAAAGAGGTCGTTCCTACGTATCCCCCATACCCTTTGCCCCGCCAAACCAGGACAGCTTCTTGTGCAGGCTCACCACATCACCGACGATAATCAGCGTCGGTGGCTTGATCTCCGTGGTCTCGATGATCGAAGGCATGCTGCCGAGGGTGCCAATCACCACCTTCTGCTGCCGGGTCGTGGCCTTTTGCACCAGCGCCATGGGCGTATCCGCCGGCAAGCCGTGCTCCACCAGCTTGCCGCACAGCTCCTTCACCCCCAGCAGGCCCATGTAGACGACAATCGTCTGATGCGGCTGCGCCAGCGCCTTCCAGTTCAGATTCATGCTGCCATCCTTGAGATGGCCGGTGACGAATACCACAGACTGGGCATGGTCACGGTGGGTCAAGGGAATACCCGCATAAGAAGCCGCACCCGCCGCCGCGGTAATACCTGGCACGATCTGGAAATTGACACCCTCCTGCATCAGGGTCTCGATCTCCTCACCTCCGCGGCCAAAAATGAAAGGATCGCCACCCTTCAGACGCAGCACCCGCTTGCCCTTTTTCGCGATGCGGGCCAACAGTAAATTGATGTCTTCCTGTGGCAACGTGTGCTGGTCACGCGTCTTGCCCACATAGACCAGATCCGCATCGCGGCGCGCCATGTCCAGAATTTCCTCCGACACCAGCCGGTCGTAGACAATCACGTCCGCCTGCTGCAACAGGCGCAGGGCGCGAAAGGTCAACAAATCAGGATCACCCGGCCCCGCCCCCACCAGATAGACCTCACCGCGGGGCCGGTCGGAGACCGCAGCCTCGTCCAAGACCTTGTGCATGGCGGCGCGCGCCGCTGCTTCCTTGCCGGCGAAGACCATTTCGGCAATCGAACCCTGGGCAACATTCTCCCAGAAATGACGGCGCTGCTCCGGGTCCGTGATGCGTGCCTTCACCAGATCACGGAACTCGTCCATCAGCTCGGCCAGACGCCCGTAGGCGGCCGGGATCATGGTCTCCAGCCGTGCGCGCAGCAGACGCGCCAATACCGGTGCCGCACCGCCGGTGGACACCGCCACCTGCACCGGTGAGCGGTCGATCATGGAGGGCACGATAAAGCTGCACAGTGCGGGTTGGTCCACCACATTCACGGGCAGATTACGCGCCTTGCACAGTTCGGAAATGCGCCGGTTCACGGCCTCGTCATCGGTAGCGGCGATCACCAACGTACAGTTATCCAGATCCCCCTCGTCGAACTCACGCGACAGGTGGCTGATCTCAAGATTGGCATAACGTGCGGTCAGACTCTCGCCCAAGTCAGGCGACACGACCGTGACCCGTGCAGCGGCACGGAGCAATAGCGCCACCTTGCGCGCAGCAACGTCACCGCCCCCAACGACCAAACATGGCTTGTCGCTGATATCAAAGAACATCGGGAAATATTGCATAACGGAAACCTTACTCCAGCCGCCAAATAAACCCGTAGGAGCGGCCCCTCAGGCCGCGATATCAAGGGCGATAAGTCAATCGCGGCCTGAGGGGCCGCTCCTGCGGGATGTTTCGTTGCGCTTATCGGATGACCTCAAGCCCACCCATATAGGGGCGCAACGCCTCCGGCACGGTAATACTACCGTCGACATTCTGGTAATTCTCCATCACCGCCACCAGGGTGCGGCCCACCGCCAGACCAGAGCCATTGACGGTGTGCACCAGCTGCGGCTTACCCGCCTCCGGATCACGCCAGCGGGCCTTCATGCGGCGTGCCTGAAAATCCTCAAAATTGGAACAGGAAGAAATCTCGCGGTATTTTTGCTGGCCCGGCAACCACACCTCGAGGTCATAGGTCTTGGCGGCGGAAAAGCCGAGATCGCCGGTACACAGGGCGACCACCCGATAGGGCAACACCAGTTCACGCAGGATGCGCTCGGCATGGCGGGTCAGCTCCTCTAACGCATTATAGGAATCTTCCGGTCGCACCACCTGCACCATCTCCACCTTCTCGAACTGGTGCTGGCGAATCATGCCACGGGTGTCCTTGCCGTAGGAGCCCGCCTCGCTGCGAAAGCAGGGCGTATGGGCGACGAACTTCAGCGGCATCCTGTCGGCCTCGATGATTTCATCGCGCACGATATTGGTCACCGGCACCTCAGCGGTAGGAATCAGGTAATAATCGCCATCGTCGCCCATGCGGAACAGGTCTTCGCCGAATTTGGGCAACTGGCCGGTGGCACGCAGGCTGTCGCTGTTGACCAGATAGGGCACATACGTTTCGCGGTAGCCATGCTCATCGGCGTGCAGATTCAGCATGAACTGGGTCAGCGCACGATGCATGCGCGCCAGCGGGCCGCTGAGCAGCGTGAAGCGGCTGCCGGCAATTTTTACCGCCGTTTCGAAATCCATCTGGCCCAGACCCGCGCCCAGATCGACGTGGTCGCGGGGCTCGAAGCCCAGCTCGGTGGGCTCGCCCCAGCGGCGCAGCTCCTGGTTGTCGTTTTCGTCTATGCCCAGCGGCGTGCTGGCATGGGGGATATTCGGCACTCCCATGAGGATCTCATCGAGCTGCTGCTGAATTTCCGCCAGACGCGCCTCGGCATCCCTCAGCTTGTCGCCGAGATCCGCCACCGCCGCCAGTAGTGGCGCCACGTCTTCGCCGCTGGCCTTGGCACGGCCGATGGACTTGGCGCTGTTGTTGCGCAGGCTCTGCAGGTCCTGAGTCTCTACTTGCAGTTTCTTGCGTTCGGCCTCCAGTGCGGCGAGTTTTTCGCTGTCCAGCTTAAAGCCACGGCGTTCGAGTTTTTCCGCCGTGCCTTCGAGGTCATTACGAATCAGTTTTGGATCAAGCATGTCGTTTGTCTTTTGTTGTGTTTTTTTGCCACAGAGGCACGGAGAACACAGAGTTTTTGATACAAAAAATCATTCTCTGAGTCCTCCGTGTCTCTGTGGCGAATAAAAAATCGTTCAGATCGGAAGAGCACACGTCTGAACTCCAGTCACACTGATATATCTCGTATGCCGTCTTCTGCTTGAAAAAAAAAAAAAAAGACAAAGAGAAAAAAAAAAAAACACAACACCAACATACCAGTTACCGATATGATATA
>CAJVYS010000039.1 GCA_913009875.1 uncultured Gammaproteobacteria bacterium
TGTTGTCTGCTGTACGTCTACTGATTCACTCTACGCTGCTTACATTTTACTGTCTTTTTTTTTTTTTTAATGATACGGCGACCACCGAGATCTACACTCTTTCCCTACACGACGCTCTTCCGATCTGCATCCTACAGAGACGACTGAAATCATTAAGTTGACCGGCTAAAGCTGGTGGTTTTAACCTTTTGATGGAAAATAAATTATTCTCTGTGTCTCTGTGTCTCTGTGTCTCTGTGTCTCTGTGTCTCTGTGTCTCTGTGGCATTTTTAATCATTCATTTTTTGTTCTTAGGCCGTAGGGTGGGCACTGTCCACCCTACGGTCTGGTGTGTCGGTTTTAATGTTGTTATTCCTTCGCGCCCAACCGGATGGCATCGCCAACCACTTCGTGCAGGCTGGTAATCATGTCGCCCTGGAACTGGTAGTAGGGCAGCGTTTTGGCAAACTGCGTCTTGCAGATGGCGCAGATGGCCACCAATGTGTTGACATCATTTTCTTCCACCACCTGCTTCAGGGCCTGCATGCGGGGCATCGCGCCCTTGACCCGCAGCTCCATCAGATCATCGGTGAGCAGGCCACCACCACCACCGCAGCAGAAGGTTTTTTCGTGAATGGTGTCGGGGGCCATGTCGAAGAAGTGGTTGGCTGCGGCCTTGATCACCTCACGCGGCAGGATGAACTGCCCGCCCGGGATGTTGCCCATGCGCGAGGCGCGGGCCACGTTGCAGGAATCGTGAAAGGTGATGCGGCGGTGATCGTTGGCTTCTTTATCCAGCGTGAGAGCGCCACGCTGGATCAGGTCGTAAGTGAATTCAACGATGTGCTGTGGTGCGGGATACTTGGGATCGAGGAAGTCGAAGGGCCCGATCAGGGTATTCCAGAAGCTGTAGGCGACGCGCCAGGCATGGCCGCATTCGCCAACGATGATGCGCTTGACGCCCAGCTCGAGTGCGGCCTCACGAATGCGCATGGCGGTCTTTTTCAAGTTATCGGCGCTGCCGATGAACATGGAGAAGTTGGCGGCCTCGGAGGCGTGGGAACTCAGCGTCCAGCTGATGCCGGCCTGGTGAAAGACCTTGCCATAGCCGATCAGTCCATCGATATGGGGCTCGGCGAAGAAGTCGGCCGACGGTGTGATCAGCAGGATATCGGCACCCTTTTGATCCACCGGGAAACGCACCACTACGCCGGTATCCTCTTCGACGTCCTCTTCCAGACCTTCCAGGGTGTCGACCAGCGCGGGCTCCGGCAGGCCGAGATTATTGCCTATCTTGTGCACCTTGCCGAGGATTTCATTGCAGTACTTCTGACCCACGCCGATGGAGTCCATGATCTCGCGCGCGGCCATGGAGATCTCGGCGGTGTCGATGCCGTAGGGGCAGAACACGGAGCAGCGGCGGCACTGGGAGCACTGGTGGAAGTAGTTGTACCAGTCGTCCAGCATCGGCTTGTCGAAGTCCTTGGCGCCGACCAGCTTGGGAAAGTGTTTGCCGGCAAAGGTGAAATAGCGGCGATAGACGCTGCGCAGCAGATCCTGACGTGCAACGGGCATGTTAAGCGGGTCTTCAGTGCCGAGGAAATAATGGCACTTGTCGGTGCAGGCGCCGCATTTGACACAGGTGTCCAAAAATACGCGCAGGGCCTGTGAGCCATCGACCAGTTCGCCGAGGCGTTTGACGGCCTTATTCTGCCAGTCTTCAACCAGCTCGCCGGGATAGCCGATGCTCTCGTTGTGAACCGGCTTGGCCGGGAAGGTCTTGAGGTGCTGCATCGTCCCGGGTTTGACGGTCGGGAGATCCGGCATTTCCTGATGCGGTTTCAGTGCCGGGGTGTCGAAGTTTTCCTTTGCCACGCTGTATGACCTCGTTATTATTCCGCCGTCCAGCCCGCGGTGTGACGAACTTCACGCGCATCGTCGACCTGGGTGCGGGTGGGGGCGAAAAACATGCCGGGTACATGCAGCAGCTTGCTGATAGGGAACACTACCATCAGGGTAATGACCAGGGTGAAATGCAATAACACGAAACCATCGGCGGGCAGCGGCTGCCAGTCGAAATACATCAGGCCCAGCATGTAGGCCTTGATATCGACGATATCCGTGTGTGACAGGTACTTGATACCCAGTCCGCTGAGGGCGATAGCCATCAGCAGGGCCAGCATCAGGTGGTCGGAAAGGCTGCTGATGTAACGCACGCGATCAACCAGAAAACGACGTGCCCAAAGGCCGGCGAGACCGGCAATCATGGCGAACGCAGCATATTTGCCAAAGGGCTGAATGAGGACAACCCAGCCCCACACGGGCTCGGTGAAATAACGCAGATGACGGGCCAGTACCAGGGCCAGCGCCACATGAAACATCCAGCCAAACAGCCAGATCCACTTGTTGGAAAAGAACAAGCTACGGAATACGGTGACTTCTTTCGTCATCCGCCAAACCACGCCGGCCCGGGTCAGGGGCGCCGGGGTGACGGGGATCTTCAGCGGCGCAGGGGTGCGCGCATAGACCGCAATCTTGCGTGCCACACCCACAACCAGCAGGAGGGTGGCGGCATAAAACAAGATGGCGAAAACCACGGAAAGAATCATGAATAAACCTCAACAATACCTCCCCGCCCGGAGGGTGGGGAGGTGGCCGGTCTAACGTGAATCAGACGCAACCGGTCGGCTTGGGCAGGCCAGCGATCTTGCAGGCCTGCTTGGCAGGGCCGTAGGGGAACAGTTCGTACAGATACTTGCTGTTACCCTTGTCCTTGCCCAGCTTCTTGCCGATGGACTTGGTCAGCACACGCACGGCAGGGGCGATCTGGTATTCGTCATAGTATTCACGCAGGAAGTTGACCACTTCCCAGTGGCTGTCGCTCATGTCCAGGCCTTCTTCCTTGGCGATCGCTTTGGCAATATCCATATCCCAGTCATCACGATTTTCGAGATAGCCTTCTTCGTCGACGGCAACGCTCTTTCCATTCACTTCCAGGGCCATATCGGTCACTCCTATATCTGTCTATTTAAGTAATACCTGAATCCATGGATTCAGATAATAATCTGGCTGAATCAGAGCCAGGACTGGGTCTTGTCGTATTCTTCCACTAAATCCACAAAGCCGTTGTAATCAATAATATCAATGCCGTCGATGACACGGCTTTCATCGATGCCTCGCGCCTTGAGATCGGGCCCGATCACATAAAAGGAAACCTCTTTCATGGCACTTTCCACCATGGGGGATTTCTGCGTACCCTGCATGGCGCCATAAACACCGTCTTCAATGAGAAGCACGGCACTGCCTTGCACCACATGCTTGATGCAGGACTCCAGCGCATTGCGGTCAAGGGGTGATTTATTAACGGTATGTAGCATTTATTGTTCCTCCCTTTAGAAGCTTAGAACCACGTCCTGAGCTTCCATGATTTCGGCAAGCTCGGCCGCACTGACGAGCTTGATGGAATCCTTTTCCGCCCAGTCGTCGTCTTCGTCCTCGTAGGTGAGGGGAAGCAGGTCGTCCAGGGTCAGGCCACGGGCTTCCAGGGACTCCCTTTCAACGTAGATCTTGTTGACGTCGTAGTCGCCCAGGGCCTTGTAGGTCGGAGAGAAGTTCTTCACACCCAGCTCATCGGTCTGCTGGCCCCTGGTGAGTTGAAACACGCCATCGTCCAGAAAGGCGAGGCTGACATCCTGCTCGAAGGCGGCGCCGATCAATACCACTTCCAGTGACTCCAGGGCATAGATGGTGCCGTAGGGCGCCTTGCGGTTGACATATAAAAAACGCTTGGACATAACGCTCCCCTTAATCGCCGAAGGTAATGAGACGGTCGGACTCGATGCCGGCGTCAATCAGTTGGCCGAGCCCTGAAATGCGGAATCCTGGTGCAATATTGTCGGCATCCTTGCCGTTGCGCCTGGCCTCGTCGGCATCGGCGATACCTCGGCGCTGGGCGGCGGCGACACACAGCACGAGATCGATGTCGTGCTCCTGCGCCAGCGCCGACCAGCGATTGACGATGTTGCGATCGTCCTGCGGCGGGGTGGTCAGGCGTGTGCCGTTGTTGACGCCGTCGTGATAGAAGAAGATGCGAAAGATCTCGTGCCCCTTCTCCAGCGCGGCCTTGGTGAAGTTGTAGGCCGTATCCGCCGCTTCGTGCGTATAAGGCCCTTCACTGACTAGGATTGAAAACTTCATGCGGTTCCTCCGGCCTTAGAAGCGGATGTGTGCCGAGGCGTTGAGGGTATGACGGCCACCGCGCCAGTTCTCGACGTGGAACTTGGTGAATGGCAGTTCGGTCAGCTCGAAGAAACGCGGCCAGCCGATGCGTTCGACCCAGTCACCGATACGTTCCCAATCCTTGGCGTCGTCCTTGTAGACGGAAAGAATCTTTTGCACGATTTCGGACACCTCGGGCCAGCGCGGCGGATTGTTGGGGATGCCGGCAGCGACCAGTTTGTGGAACATGGGCTTGCTGCGCGCATTGGAGTGTTTGCCGCCGATCCAGATGGCCAGCTTGGAGTGGTCGGGATCGTTGATCTGCATGGGTGGACAGGGCGGGAAGCAGGCGCCGCAGCAGATGCATTTCTTTTCGTCCACTTCCAGTGAGGGCTTGCCGTTGACGATCGCCGGACGGATGGCGGCGACCGGGCAGCGGGCGACCACGGAGGGGCGTTCGCAGACATTGGCCACCAGATCGTGATTGATTTTTGGTGGTTTGGTGTGCTGGATGTTGATGGCGATGTCGCCCTGGCCACCGCAGTTGATCTGGCAGCAGGAGGTGGTGATGTGCACGCGATTGGGCATCTTCTCCGAGGTGAACTCGTCGTGCAGTTCATCCATCAGCGCCTTCACCACGCCGGAGGCGTCGGTGCCGGGGATATCGCAGTGCAACCAGCCCTGGGTGTGGGAAATCATGGTCACGGATGGACCGGTGCCGCCCACGGGGTAGCCGGCGTCTTCGAAGGCCTGGATCAGTGGTTCGACCTTGGCTTCGTCGGTGACACTGACTTCCATGTTGGAACGAATGGTGAAACGCACATAGCCATCGGCATACTTGTCGATAATGTCGCACAGCAGGTTGATCTCGTAGGGCCCGAGCTGGCGCTGGGTGCCGACGCGCACGGTCCATACTTCGTCACCGCTCTTGGCGACGTGACGCAGCACGCCGGGGCGTGGGCGCTCATGATATTTCCAGTTACCGAAGTTCTTGATGTAGGTCGGGTGCATGTACTGAAAGGGGTCGGGTACGCCGCTCTCAATAGGAAAACTCGGTTTATCGCTCATCGGGTCAACCTCCAAAAATGTCTATCGATTTCTTATGTCACTCGGCATGATTCTGACCGCCGTGGGTTAACCCGCAGCCTGCCGCTCTTTCCATTTCTCGGCTTCTTCGTCCCATGTGTCCATGCGGATGTAGCTGCTCTGGCGCGTTTCGCTGATCATGTGCGGGTCGACCTCGAGATCAATGCCCTCGAGGAAATTGGCCAGACCGATGCGGTCGATGGTCTCGCCGACGCGCTCGTGCTCCAGGGCGTTCTCGGCCCAGAAGTCGATGATCTCTTCGGCCAGCTCGACGATACGCTCGTAGTCTTCTTCAGTCTCCAGCTTCATGAAGGGCACCAGGACGGTGCCCATCAGGTCGCCGATCTTCAGCGTGCGTTTGCCGCCAAGGAGGATGGTGACGCCCTTGTCATGGCCGGGAGAGAGTGCCTTGGTCATCACGTTGATGCAGTGCATGCAGCGCACGCAGTTGCGGTTGTCGACCTTGAGGGTGTCATCGCTGTTCAGGCTCAGGGCGTTGGTGGGGCAAAGGTTGACGACGTTCTCGACCACATAGTCACGGCCCTTGTCGGCGACAAATTGCTTTACTTCTTCCTGATCGACCTGCATATCGTCACGCCAGGTACCGATGACGGCAAAGTCAGAACGCTGAATGGAGTTCATGCAGTCGTTGGGGCAGCCGGAGACCTTGAACTTGAATTTGTAGGGCAGGGCCGGGCGGTGCATGTCATCGAGGAAGTTATTCACCAGCAGACGGTGAATCTTCTGCTCGTTGGCGCAGGACTGTTCGCAACGGGCGGCACCGACGCAGGACATGCCGGTACGCACGCAGGGGCCGGCGCCACCGAGATCCCAGCCATAGCTGTTGATTTCGTCGAAGAAGGGTTGGGTATTCTCGGAGGTGGTACCGATGAACATGATGTTGCCGGTCTGGCCGTGGAAGGCGATGAGACCGGAGCCATATTTGTTCCAGGACGTGGATAGCTGACGCAGCATGTCGGTGGAGTAGTGGTTGCCGGCCGGTGGCTGCACACGCACGGTGTGAAACTCCTTGGCCTCGGGAAACATGGGCTTGCCGTCTTTGTCCATCAGCTCGGTAAAACGGGGAATGATGCCGCCACCATAACCAAGAACGGATACCGTACCTCCCTTCCAGTAACCCAGGCGGGTCTCGTAGGAGTGTTCCAGCTGACCCAGCAGATCCACCATCATGTTGTTGTCCATGGCGAGACGCTTCAGGCCGGTAACAAAGCTTGGCCAGGGACCGGATTCCAGCTTGTCCAGCATGGGGGTGTCGTGCAACGGCTTGGTGGAGGTTTTCTCCTTGGGGAGGTATGTACTGTGTTTCTCGGGATTCTTGGGTGTTTGCTCGGCCATTGCCCGTTTCTCCTGGTTTTAAATTTGCGTAGTATCAGACCACTTTTATTCTTGTGGGCTTCCCGGGAAGCCATACAAATGGTCAGCCTATGACTGTCTGCAGTCTATGGGACTCGCGTCGCGGCGCAATGGGTCAAAGGAGAGGGGTCGCCGGGCCGGGGCTATCCCTTTGGTAATACCTGAACCCATGGATTCAGGTAATAGTTTGACAAATTGTGCTGGACGCCAGGTGGCTCCCTCTGCTACATGACTGCTGGAGCGGACTTGTCTATCCCTGATGTGGTGTTGCCTATTACTGAGTATTTGTTATGTTGAATACCGCCAATATGAGTATATGCTAATAATTGAATATGTAAATCGCCTGTTTGGGTTGCATCCTTAGCGCGGTAGGTTGGGGTGAGAGACGAACCCCAACATGCTAAGAGTTTTGTATTGTGTGGTTTGTTTATTTGGGGTTCGTCCCTCACCCCAACCTACGAACTGCTTGCAGTGAAATAACAATATTGCTCAGAGCAACCGTAGGAGCGGACCCTTGGGCCGCGATGCCGAGGGTGAGAAAACCATTGCGGCCCAAGGGCTCGCTCCAACAGAACAGAAGGGGTACTGACGGATTTGACCGCAACTTGTGGAAACAACCCATGACACAAACAGACAATAACCCCTTCGATCTCGACGCTGTGCAGGCCTACGGCGCCTGGCGGGAGCGCAAGCTGGCGAACTATCCTGTCAGTCTGGATGAGCTGGTGGTGCCTGTTGAAAACCCGCGTGCGCTGACCGATGTCGAGCGTGCGGCGATACTGCAGGCCTGTGGACGTGCCAATATGGCCGTCTATACTCTGGCGCATTCCGGTGAGGCCATGGACAAGACCCTGTTGGCCGGTCTAGGCGCACAGTTCGGCTTGCGTGATCTGGATTGCCACCTCTATACCGACGACGATGGCATCTCGGCCCTGCAGGTGTCAGCGCAGCGCCGCCAGTACGAATACATTCCCTACAGCAACCACGCCATCAGTTGGCACACGGATGGCTACTACAATCCTCCACAGCACAGGGTGCTCGGCATGGTGCTGCACTGCGTGCGCCCGGCGGCACAGGGTGGTGAAAACAGGCTACTGGATCACGAGATCGCCTACATCCGCCTGCGTGATGAAAATCCACGCCACATCGCCGCCCTGATGCAGGCGGACGTGATGACCATCCCCGCCAACGTTGAAGAGGGCATCGAGATCCGTCCGTTGCAGAGTGGGCCGGTGTTCTCCGTGGATGCGCAGAGCGGCAAACTGCACATGCGCTACACCGCGCGCACCCGTTCCATCGACTGGAAACAGGATGCCGATACGCAGGCCGCGGTGCGAGCGCTGGAGGCCGTGCTCGCCGAGGATTTACCGCAGAGTTTTCGTCACCGGCTGGCTGCCGGCCAGGGTGTGATCTGCAACAATGTGCTACACACCCGCAGCGCCTTTGAAGACGATGCACCCGCCGGGCAGGGGCGGCTGATGTATCGTGCGCGGTTTTATCAGCGCGTGGGGCCGCTGCGTCCGGGCAAGAGCATCATTGAGCGAAACAACAAATAGTGGAGCCAACATGATTTATCTGAGTGAACTGTTGATTCAGAACCCGGGTCTGGAATCCTTCGACGACCTGGTTCACGTCATTGGCGAACAGGCAAAAAAGGGTGAAATCCACCTCAAGATCGACATCAAGCCCAATTACCCCGACACCCCGGCCAACTGGGAGGACCGTGTCGAAGGCGCCTTTGCCGGCGTGTATTCGGTGATGGGAACCACCCACGGTTGTACAGAAGAAGACTGACATGAAATATCTCGACGAAGGGACCGGCATGCGTGATGCCGACAGCGGAGACGATGAAACGGTGTCCGTGGAAAAGCTGCAACAGGAGCTGGCTGCGGCACAGCAGGCGCTGATCGAGCTGCCCGCCGGTTACGCGCCCACGCAGAAGGCCGAAATACAGAACCGCATCGCGGAAATCCTCATTGATCTGCACCAGACTGAAGCGGCCTTCGATACCGCCCGCGAGTCCTTTGATGCATTCGTTGCTGCCGAGCAGTGGGAAGGCGCCGTGCATGCCTGCAACATCATGTTCATGGCCGACCAGCCTTATTCACTGGCGGCGCTGGGGCAGGGGGTGTGGTTGGCGGTGACCTTCCCCATCGACCCCGAACTGAGTGTGGCCGTGCTACAGCACATCATCGATGAAACACCGACGGACTCCGACGGCGCCGCGGTGGCCGCTGCGGTGGCGCACTATGTGGTGGATCTGCGTGCCGAGGACAAGCAGCGGGACAACCTGATGCTGTTCACTAATCACATGATGGGTAGCGTCGCGCGCCGTCACAGTGATGTGCAGAAGCAGGAGCAGTTCGACTTCTGGATGGAAAAAATGGAGCTGACGGACCCGGCCAAGTTCCTGCCGCGCCTGCGTAATGTGGTCGATGTGTTGGTGCAGGAAGACTGGTGGATCGACCGTGAGACCATCTGGGCCACGTTGCCGGATCAATAACAGGAAGGGTGATCAATCACAGTTATGTATTGGGAAGAAGATAAAGACAACGAGCCACCCGAGGTCGATGATGCCGTCGTCGATCTCGTCTTCGGTATCGATTGCCGTTGTCTGCCGGTGGATCATGCCTATGACCTGTCGCAGGCGATACAGCACGTATTGCCCTGGCTGCCCAACGAGCCGAGTGTCGGCATGCACACCATTCATGGCGCTGCGTCCGGCAATGGCTGGGTGCGGCCGCAAGGGCCGGATGACTTATTGCAGTTATCCCGGCGCACCAAGTTCACCCTGCGGGTGCCGAAACATCGCATCGAGGATACCATGGAACTGCAGGGGAAAACGCTGGATGTGGGTGGCTATCCGCTGGTGCTGAAGAGCGCGACACAGCGGCCGCTAAGTGTGCTGACGACACTGTTCGCGCGCTATCTGGCCACGGAGCATGATCTCGAAAACGAAGAGCAGTTGTTGGACTGGGTGGCCCGGCGGCTGCAACAACTGAATATTCAGCCGCGCAAGTTGCTGTGCGGTACCCTGCATCTTATTAAAACCCCTGCGGGTGACGTGCAGACCCGCAGCCTGATGATTGCAGATCTGGACTATGACGGGTCTTTGCAACTGCAGAAGCAGGGCCTGGGGCCGCACAGAATGCTGGGCTGCGGCCTGTTTATTCCGCACAAGGGAATCCAGGCCCTGGATCTGGACTGACGGTTATTCGTTTTTCAAGAGAAAATCAGTCAGAAATTCACTGCTGTCCCGTTAACTTGATTTTGTTTTGCTGTAGTTAGCGTAGCGCTTGAGCAGCAGAATACCCAGAAGCATTGGGGACGAATATCGATATCCTCCTTCTGTCATTCCGGCGTAGGCCGGAATCCAGTGGTTTCAACGACTTACTGGATGCCGGAACAAGCCCGGCATGACGGCGAGGAGTTAACGGGACAGCAGTGTCAGAAATGCTTTATGTATGAATCGGTACCCACCATAAGAAAGGAGGAAGCAATGGCAATTGAATTTAACGGCAAGACCATCGAGACCACCGCGACGGGTTACTTGGTCAACCTTGACGACTGGAGCAAGGAACTGGCTGAGGAGATGGCCCGTTCGGATGAGGTGGGTGAGTTGACCCAGAAACACTGGGATCTGATCGAATATCTGCGTGACGAATATATCAACAACGGCCAAAACCAGCCCAACACACGCAACATCGTCAAGGCCATGTCGGCCAAGTGGAACGAGAAGCTCGGCCAGAAGGATGTCTACGAGCTGTTCCCCAAGGATCCCAGCAAACAGGGTGGGCGTATTGCCGGCCTGCCGGAGTCACGCCGCAAGGGCGGATACTGAAGCGCAGCTGGCTGTTAGCCGATCAATCCGTCATCCCGGCCTGCGCCGGGATGACTAAGGTAAATTAATTAGAAATTTTCAGCTCGCTACTAGTGCAGTGTTCCATACTAAGTACAGATATCTGCACTTAGTATGGGACACTACACTAGAGTTATTGAATTTACAGAGAGGTGTCTATCCATTTGTGCGCACGGCGCACACTACACCTGCCCGTAGTGTGCGCTATGCGCACGATGACCAGCCGCTCAATGACGAGAAGACATGGGACCTTGGCGCACTCACTTATGCCTTTCCTCCCGACTTGCATTCCTTCGCATGCCCTTTTTTTCCTGCCCGCCGTCTCAGACCTCGCTCCACATGCGAATCAGATTGACGTAAGAGCGATCCACCTGCTTGGTTTCTTCGGCATCCGGCCTTTCTGTCAGCAGTACGTTGCGGGCCTGATCCAGCTGGTAGAGCAATTCACGCTGCCCCGGGTCGCGCACCATACTCTGTAACCAGACGATGGCGGCGAGGCGCTCACCACTCGTCACCTCGGCCACATGATGCACGCTGGTGGAGGGATACATGACCGCATGGCCGGCGGGTAGCTTGATCTGCCGGGGGCCAAAGGTCGTGTTGATGACCAGCTCCCCGCCTTCATAGTCATCCGGCTCATTGAGAAAAACGGTGACTGAGACATCGGTACGAAACTTGGCCGGGCCATTGCCCATGATGGGGTCATCGACATGATCGCCGTAATGCATGCCCTGGGTGTAGCGGGCAAAAACGGGTTGTGCCACGCGATAGGGCAGGGCACCGCTGCGGAAATCAGGGTGCTCCGCAAGACTGCCCATGAGCAGGTGATCGAGGTATTCCGCCTGTTGCCCCTTCTGTTGCATCTCCAGATTGTTTTTCACCCGCCGGGCGGCCTGTCCCGCGCTGTGTTGGCCGTCAACAAAGGCAACCTTCTCCAGCATGGCTCGGATGTTGACAAGTTTTTCAGTATCAAGAACGCCGGTTAATTCGAGCAACATGGTTTCTTCTCTTTGCGTCGAGGCGACAGGGTTTCACTGGCCTTCAGTTTGAGAGGCTATCTTTAGAAGATCGCACTTTAGCAGATTTTTGTTGAGGAACCGGCTAGGGTCTGTTGACAGCACGCAGTGACGGAAGAATGCTGACAAAATACCGATAGACAAACCGAATATGGATATTAATAAAAATGATAAACTGAACAGGGGGTAAATGGATTGAAATCTGATGCGAATTGAGTACTATAAGCATTGTCTAATTTACTGTAATAGCCGCCGTTACAGGCATGATAGCTGTGGTGCCGGCTAGAGAAACCGACGAACCTGACTGGGAGAACTGTTCCATGAATGAAGAATATTATGCAGCCATCGACAAAATGGAAAAAGCCAATGTTTCTCGTGATTACGTAGTGGGTTGGGCAAGCGGTTATCTGCAGAACCCCAAGCGTGAAGAGCAGCGTACCAATGAAGCCTATGACGCGGGTTATAGTGACGGCGAGTCCAAAAATGATGCCAATTTCAACACGTGGGCCGGCAAGTAATCTCCGTCAAAGAACAACAAAACGGGTCTGTTGGCCCGTTTTTTATTGTCTGACTATTTCATGTCAGACGTCCCTTGACAGGGTGTTGAAAAGGGCAGGATGCGAATGGCGTTAGATGATATGTCGCTAAACAATTCCCGGCTTGAGGCGTGACCGCCACAAAATACACCATTTCCTTTTTTGTAGGGTGGGCACTGCCCACCATTGTTGTTTGGACAGAATGTAACGGCTGGACGGTGCCCATCCTTTCTACGCCAGAAAATCGGGAATATTGTCGTGGTCACTGCTCTCGATCTATGATGCGCTTCACTACCGCTCACCAGCATCCTACAGGGACACCTTCATAATCAGCCTCTTCTTTTACTCCCCCACTAACTGTTTTCCTCTGCAAGCATGTACCAGCGGCGTGCCTGTTCCTCGTTTTTTTCCACACCCTGGCCATTTTCGTACATCATGCCCAGTGTCATCTGCGCGCCGGGAAGTCCCTGTTCGGCGGCGCGCTGGAACCATTCGACAGCCTTTGATTCGTCTTTTTCCGTGCATTCGCCGTAGAGGTACATGATGCCCAGTCCGTGCTGGGCAAAGGCATGATCCTGCTCGGCCGCTGCGCACATCCACTTGAATCCGGCCTCATTGTTTTGTACCCGACCCAGACCGTTGTGAAACATCATTGCCAGGCGGTACTGGGCTTCACTGTTTCCTTCGTCTGCGAGGGGCGACAGCAGGCGCAGGGCCAGGGTGAACTCCTTTGCCTCAAAGGCGGAAATACCACTCTGTAGATCCATGTCGTGTTTGTCCATTTTCTCTCCCGGGTTCACAGGGGCAGGCAGCGCTTTTCAATATCGGCTGCCAGCTGATTTGTTGACGACTGATAAAGTCGGAGTAGATTTTGTGAGACTGCATGCCAGTGTCGGTGGCCTGATTCACAAGCGGAATTCAGGGCTGCGAGGTTGCCCGACTCAAGCCAATGATGATATGCATCGAGGGCTGCGGGGAATATCTCTTTGCGCATACCCGTGAAATTGGCGAAATAAAAATGCAACGCGGCCACGTTGTTTCTTTTAATCTCTGAGGGTTGAATTCCCCGCAGCTTGCTGCGTAAGCTTTTTGTCCAAACGCCTAAGCGTTTGAACTGGCGGTATAATACCCCGCTTTCGCGAAGCGAAAGTCGAGCGCAGCGAGATAGCTTGCTGCGGGGTTGTTTATTCAATGCGGGCAGTGTGGAGATGCAGTCGGCGAGGTTGTCGCGTACGGCGCGCAACAGAAATTCAGCGCGCGAGCGAGGCAGGGACAGCAGCAGTCGTTCCCAGTCATCGCCGAGCAGGTCGTGGGCCATGTCTTCACCGCTTTCATGCAGGATGAGTGTTTCGACTTCGTTCTCGGTCATCCTGTCCAGGGTGGATTCGATGTCCAGGCCTTGATAGTAGGAGAGTGCGCGGGCCATGGGAGTTTCCACCTGCGATCCTTGTCTGGATTCCTCTATTTTTTCCCAGATGAAACGGCGCAGTGATTCCTGGCGAATAAAGATATTCTTGCCCAGCAGCATGGCCGGAGGTGCGGCGAGGTCACGTGCAATTTCTTCAGCGGCGATGAACAGGGTGGTTCCCTCTCTGGATTCGGTTCTATCCAGCCGGGCGAGGAAAAAACAGGGTTTTTGATAGAGCCCGTAACCCGCGCTATAGACATAGCCTCGGGCGTTGAGGCGCTGATTGATTGCCTCGGAGGCAAACGGCTCAAATTGCTCACCGTCTATGCTCAGCGCGGTAAAACTTTCAGATTCGAGTCTGTCCCACTTTTCCTCGCGTGCCGTGAGCCACTCACCTAGGATCGTTTTGGGCAGAGGCTGCGAAAGGGGAATACCCTGTTCCCAGCGAAAATATTCGCGCATTTTCAGCAAAAAAACGCACAGGGTATAGTTGCCGGCGAACTGGGCATCTGAAATATGGCAGTTTTGCTGCACGCTGGCGGCGAGCTTCTGTGCGTCGAACATAGGCGCTCCTTGCTGTCAGTGTAGCCAGCGTGGAAAAGAGTGCAAACGTGCAAATACTGTGGGAATGCCTATGCCGATATTGATATTTACCTGTCGGCAGGGGCGATTACAATGAATATTCTACGCCGTGCAAATCGATCAGGAGAGAATAAATGGCGGTACGACTCAGAACACGCTGGCACCGATCAGATCGCTCAGAGCGGAACAAGAAGGGTTCCGGAAAGCCAAAGACGCTGGAAAGTCTGTCGAGCGCCGCTGCAATCAATATCTGGAAACTCGCCAAGGACAGTTTCCTACACATGGAGAAAGAAGGCTTTTCCTTTCCGCAGGACAGCCAGGCCATCGACGTTATTGCAGAATTTTCCATTTACCTGCTGCATATCATCGACCGGCTGATTTATGGAAAGTTGCCCGAAGAGGAGCGCGGCCCGTTGATCAATGGTATTGCCGGCCAGCTGGTCGAAACCATTGTCAGCAACAAGACCGACCTGCTGGGCCCCGGGGATTACCGGGGGGATTTTATCGACCGTCTCAATGAGCGGCTTGGTAACTATGCGCAATGCAGCTTTGACGAAGGCGGTCCCGGTTACGACTTCAATCGCTATCTGGGGCAACAGGTGGCGGCGGTCATGGCATCCGGCGATGACAAGTGGGTGGTGGAGCAGGTAATGGATATTGAAGCACCGGAAATGGCGGAAAAGATCCATCCGGTAGTGAGGGATGTTTTGGGCGTGCGCGATCTCTGATAGGGCTGATCGTACTGATCAATGTACACAGTAGTCTGTGTCGGCAGGCACAAAAAAGCCCCGCATGAGCGGGGCTTTTTTATTGCCGTCAGGGTTGACGGATCAATCGTCGCCGCCGCCGAAGGCCGTCAGCAGATGTAACAGGCTCAGGAACAGGTTGTAGATGCTGACATACAACGTCACGGTGGCAATGATGTAGTTGGTCTCACCGCCATGCACCATCTGGCTGGTCTGATACAGGATCAGGCCGCTCATCAGCAGCACGAACATGGCTGAAACGGCCAGCGATAGCATGGGCATCGAGAAGACCACCGCGCCGATACCGGCGAGGAAGGCGACCAGGATGCCGGCCATCAGGAAGCCGCCCATGAAGCTGAAGTCCTTGCGTGAGGTCAGCGCATAGCCGGACAGGCCAAGGAAGATGGCGCCGGTGCCGCCCAGGGCGGTCATCACGACCTGGGTGCCGTTGGGCATGCTCAGGTAGGCGCTGATGATGGGGCCGAGGGTCAGACCCATGAAGCCGGTGAGGGCGAACACGAACAGCAGGCCCAGCGAGCTGTTGCTGAACTTGTGGGTCAGGAACAACAGGCCGAAGTAGCCCACCAACGTGATGATCAGGCCCGGATGGGGCAGGTTGAAGGCCATTGAGGCACCGGCTGTGGCGGCACTGAACAGCAGTGTCATGGCCAGCAACGTATACGTGTTGCGAATCAGCTTGTTGGTAGCCAGTGCTGAGGCCGGGATACTGGTGACAGCATTGGAATACTGGTTCATGGGTCAATGATCTCCGTTTTTAGTGGTTTTTCCGGCAACTATGCCGAACATCTACAGTATAGTACGTATTTAGACAGGATTCGAACTATAAGTTCCGCCAATATGAGGGGGTCAAACTGGCCAATTAACGGTTGGCATTTCGGTGCGGGGTTCGGGTATCATGGCCGCCCGTTTGTGTACTGTACAGTATTCCAAGGATATTGTGCCGGGTTTGACCGATTTCAAGCCCGAAACCGGCAGACGGAACTGACCGGAGAGGTGGCTGAGTGGTCGAAAGCGGCGGTCTTGAAAACCGTTGAGGGTTTATCCCCTCCCAGGGTTCGAATCCCTGCCTCTCCGCCATATTGCTTCGTAAGTGGTTGAATACATTGCTGCTTATAGCGTTGGCCGATAGGCGGCCAACATCCAGACCAACATTCTGTACGCGGTATCTCCCGCCTCGCCGAACCGCCTTCGGCGGATTTTAATACAAGTTCTCAAGTACTATACCCTGTCACCCAATATTCAAAATATGAACTAAACTTGCTTGTTATGATACAAACTGTATTACTTTCATCCCCGGCAGTACGATAGGGATAATGGTAATGGCCATGACAAACTGCGATGTCAGCCAATGAACAGGCTCTACAGCGCTTCGTCTCGTTGGTTGGTGGGGGTGTTTTTCCGCTTGCCAGGATCGCATGTGCGCCCGCATGGCTTCGGCCGCATAGCTAGGCAGAGGGTGGGCGTAGTGCCGCTTGGTCATGCGGGTATCAGGGTGCCCCAAGGCTTTTGCAGTGACCGGTAAAGGAACCCCGCATTCCTCTGTGTTACCCTGCTAAATATAATGTAACTTATTGAAATTAAATCAAATATTTAATCGCGGGACGGCTATACGGCTATATGCTTGATCTTCTGATCTTCTGATCTTCTGATCTTCTGATCTTCTGATCTTCTGATCTTCTGATCTTCTGATCTTCTGATCTTCTGATCTTCTGATCTTCGGCACCGCGCCCGATTCACGCGGTGTGTGTGCTGGGCGGTGATGCCTCGCTTGCTCCTGTCCCGGAAAATCAGAGGTGCTTCATCGGATCCATGTTCTGATGAAGCACTCGCACAACCGTAATTCCATGGGGCTGTTTCATGTAGTACAGGATATGGCTTTCATAGGGAAAGCTGAGTAGCCCTTCAGACAGGGCCTCCCGCTTGGCTCCCAAGTCAGGATTGTCGGCAAGGAGCTGTCCACGTGCTTCCAGGCCATCGAGATAGGTCTGGGTCTGTACTGCTCCCCACTGTTGGAGGGTATAGTCGATAATCTCTTCAAGATCGTATTCGACTTTTTCCGCGAATTTATAGCAGGGGCAGTTCTTTGTCACTGCTTAGCCACTTACCCGTTTCCGTAATTTGTCCATGACGGTTTTGCCATCTGTGACCTTACCGGCTTGCAGGTCAGCAATACCTTCCTGGATTGCCTTTTTCAGATGTTCCTTTTTCAGTGCTTCGAGCTGAGTATATTCCGCCACCGAGATCACCACGGCAATGGGTTTGCCGTTCCGGTTGATTCCTACGGGACCATGCTGTGCCTTGATGAGGACTTCGCCGAATTCGCGTTTGGCATCACTGGCGTTGAGTATTTCCATAGCGTACCTCATGTTAATTAAGTTAATTAACTTGATTAATTCTAGGTTTTTTCGATTAACGTATGCCGTTGGCTTCCGTTTGTCAAATGCCTGCTTGGCGGCGTTAGCCTAGTAGGGCTCGTCTTGTGTGCCCACGCGGTTGATTTATATTTCTCGTGGGCATGGAAAGCCTGTCCACCCGGCCAGGCTTGGGAATGACATATGAAACAATGGCTTACATCATTTTGGTGTAAGTCCTTTTTCTTTGTATCAATCTTTGAGCCAGCCCCCACTGGGGATAAATATGCCATACCGAACCGTCGATTCCTGGCTGGCGAAATTCCAGCCAGGCACAAAAAGACTGTCGAAGCGGGGCAGGCTTGCGGGGCTGTTTACGCCGGGGCGGTACTCTGCGGCCCTCAGCCATGGCCAAGTCATTGCGCGGCGCAGGGAGGTTTTATCGGCTCTGTTCTATTTGTGCCATGACTTCGGCGAAGGGCACGTTTTCCAGACTGCCGAACAGTGTATGTTTACTGAGTTTATTGCGACTGATCTGAGGGGAACTGATACCACACAGAAACCGGCTCAGCAGACGGGGCGATGTGAGAACATCGGCCTGTTCCTGCTGTAGCGTGAAGGCCGCGCGCAGGATGTCTTCACTGATTACCGTTGTGTGGCGCGGCGGCAGTTCGCTTTTGCCTCTTAAGCACCCGCCGCAGTGTCCGCAGGCTTGCGTCCGTTGTTCACCGAAGTGGGCGGCGAGGGCGTTGGTCTGGCAACCGTCCAGGGTGACCAGGTCAAGCACCTGCTGCAAGCGGTGGATCTCCGCCTGTTCGCGGGCAAGGACACGCTGATACAGATCCTCGGCCAGTGTTTCCAGGGAGTCGGGTGGATTCAGACGCTGGTAACGGTGGCGGATACCGGCCACCTTTACTTCCAGCAATTGCTGCTCCCCGAGCCAGTCCAGTGCCCGAACAATGCGTTCGCGTGTGGTATTTAACGTTGCTGCCGCCTGGTCAAGGTCGATACTGAACCAGGTTCTGGCTTTGCTGGCCTGATGAAACAGGCCGGCCAGGAAGGCGCGCCGTTCGCCCTCAAAGCGGGCCAGAATCGCCTGGAAGTCGAGCAGGGGTTTGAACTGGTAGTGGGCATAGAAGGGCGTTCCCCCTTTTAGGTAGTTGCCCAGTTCGAGATAGGTCAGCAGCGTGCGCAAGACCAGCGGGCGGATATCATGTGTGTTCGCCAGCGTGTACAGGCTGACATCGAAGGTCTCGCCAAGGGAAAACAACGCTTCAACCAGACTGAGCAACGCCGCCTTATCCGGGGTGTCGCCATAGATGAAATTTTCCAGCACATTCAAGTCATCGGGGCAGACCAGCATCCGGCAGATCGAGGCTTGGCCATCACGGCCGGCACGGCCTATTTCCTGGGAGTAGTTTTCCAGGCTCTTGGGCAGGTTGTAGTGATAGACCGCGCGAATATTGGACTTGTCCACACCCATACCAAAGGCGATGGTTGCCACCACAATGGCAGTGTCCGCCGACATGAACCACTCTTGAATTTGGTTGCGGACATCCGGTTTCAAACCGGCGTGATAGGCCCGGGCGGAGAACCCGTTGTCGGCCAGCATCCGTGCGACGGTTTCAGCGGTTTTCTGCAGGGTGACGTAGACGATGGCCGCAGCGGGTGTGTTTTTCCGCAAGGCACTGAGTAATGCGTTGTCGCGCTCCGCAGCATCGACGATGGTGGTGTCGATTTTCAGGTTGGGCCGGTAGAAGCCGGTATTGATCGCATGCTCAGGTGAAATAGCGAATAGCCGGCAAATGTCGTCCAGCACGGCGGGTGTGGCCGTGGCGGTCAGTGCCAGGATGCGCTCGGCGTTGAATTCACGCGCGAAGCCTGCCAGCTTGAGATAGTCCGGGCGGAAGTTATGACCCCATTCGGAGATGCAGTGTGCCTCGTCTACCGCAAACAGTGAGATGCGTATCGGGCGCATACTCTCCCGAAAACGCTCATTGTTGAATCGTTCCGGTGCGACGTAGAGTAGTCGCAGTTCTCCGTCTCTGAGCTGCCGCATGACTTCCCGATATTCCCCGGCATCAAGACTGGAGTCCAGTCGTTGGGCCTTGATGCCACGCTTGCCAAGGGCATCGATTTGATCTTTCATGAGTGCGATCAGTGGTGAGATAACCAGTGTCACGCCCGATAACATCAGGGCGGGCAACTGGTAACAAAGGGATTTTCCGCCGCCGGTCGGGAAGATGGCGGCCGCCGAATGGCCGTCCAGAAGATGTTGTATCACCGCCTGCTGGCCGGGCAGCAGTTCGCTGAAGCCGAAGTGCTGTTGCAGGGTTGATTGAATGTCACCGGTCTCATTTGTCGGGCTGGGTTTGTCGGCCATTGGGGTTCTTGTCCTTGAATAGGTGCTCAATCCATAGAGCGATTTGTGTTGCTTTTTATGGCACAGCAAGTACCTACCCGGTCAAGAGAGAGGCCACCTGCAAGAATAGGCGGTCGCCTTGTGCCAGTAATCGGGTCGTCCGGGTTTCATCATTCGCAGCCTGATTCTCGCGTAGAGCGGTGACCAGGGACAGGACTTCGGCGGGCGGCAGATTCGTTTTCACCAGCATTGAATCGATCAGTGCCAGATCCGGCGGTGTTTCAATGCTGCAACCTTGCCATAGCGCCAGAGCTTGCAGGGCTGTTTCCAGAGCCTCACACATCGGCGCCAATGCTTCCGTGGAAAAGCCGCCTTCGGTGAGCACATTCGCCATTCGCCGTTTATGTTCTCCCGGGGCTAGGTGGGCAAGCGCTTCGGATAAGCGGTTTGCTTGTTCGTTGCCTGTTGTGGTCTCGCTGGCCCGGTACAGTATTCTGGCCGTCTCCGGGTCGGCCTTCAAAATTCCAGCCTCGATTAATTGTCCGATAGCGCCAAAGGTTTCCTGATCCAGCAGGTGCAGTTGTGGCGTCGGGTCGGGGAGTTGCTGTTTGAGTTGTTGGGTCAGGGCATCGTGCAGCTTGTCATCCAATGTGTCTGCTACTACCAGCAGGGTTTGTCGACCGTCCTTGTTGTGCAGTTCCATGCGTTGTAATTGGTTTTGCCACTGGGCAAGGATGTTGTCCCGTAGACGATCGAGTGGATCAGTAGGCGTTGTCCGGGATTTTTCAGTCCCGTCGCTCATCAGTGCGTCGATCCGTTCGAGAAAGGCGGCCCGACCGGAGGGTAGCGCCATGGCGTTTTCGCCTTTGCCATCCAAAACACCGGCAGCCAGGGAGCGCTTTTGTTCCAGTAGCCCGAGCATACGATGCTCTATCGTGTTTTCAGAGACCAGATTGATTACCTGCACGGGACGTTTCTGGTGTTTACGCCAGGCGCGTGCGATGCGCTGCTCCAGCTTGGCCGGATTCCACGGTATATCCAGGTTGATCACGATGTCGGCGACTTGCAGGTTCAGTCCGACAGAACCTGAATCGGTGGAGAGGAAGAGATGACATTCGGGATCGCTCTTGAAGCGTCGTATTTCGTCACGGCGCTTCGGCTGTGGAATCTTGCCAGTATGCCATGCATAGCCCAGCCCCTTTTCTTCGGCTTTTTCGCGAACCAGTTGCAACATGCGTTCCCACTCGGAAAAGATGATGATCTTATGACCATCTTCTTGCATGATTTCCTGCAGGATACTGTCAAGCTCTTCCATTTTGGGTGACTGGCGGCAGTTCTGGTCGAGAATATAGGGCGTATCACAGAGCATGCGCATACAGGCCAGATATTGCTGAAGCCTTTCCATTTCCTCTTTTTTCAGGGGTCGGGTTTGGGCAATGTTGGCGATACGCGCCACCTTCGCTGCGTATTCTTCGTAGCGTAGCGACTGTTCCTTGTGCATGGGGACAAAATAGGTGTTGATTGTGCGTCCCGGGAGTTGCCCTTCCACCTCCTCTTTACGTCGACGCAGCATGACAGACTGTAGTCGTTCATGCAGGCGATCGAGATGTTTGTAGCCGATAGCGTGACCCTTCTCGTCCAGTTCGTAGAAATCGCGGTTAAAACGGAACAGGGGTCCGAAGAGTTGTGGGTCGAGGAATTGGGTTATGGAATAAATTTCGTCGATGCGGTTTTCCAGCGGCGTGCCAGTAAGCACAAAGGCATAGGGGCTGTTCAGCCGCTTAACGGCGCCAGCCGTTTTGGTCTGCCAGTTTTTGATGCGTTGAGCCTCGTCCAGGATAATGACATCCGGGGCCAGTGTGGTATTGATGTCCTCCACATCCGGGCGGATCTGTTCGTAATTGGCCAACGAGAAGAAGGCTGGTTCTTCGTATTGGCGCAGACGGTTGGCGCGTGGTCCCTGAATAATGCATGAGGGAAGCCTGGTGAATTTGGCAATTTGTTCTTGCCATTCGCCCTTGAGTGACGCCGGTGAAATCACCAGCACCCGCCGGATACCGAAAATTCGGCGCAGCAGTTCACAGGCGGCGATTGCCTGCACGGTTTTCCCCAGGCCCATTTCATCGGCCAGCAGGGCGCGGCCGGTGAATGCCAGATGCAGCATGCCTTCCCGTTGATAGGGGTAGAGGGGGTGCATGACCACGTCGAGGCTGGCATTGCCCATGGCCACTTCGGTCTCAAAGTGCTGACGGCTGCGCCGCTGTTCGGCCTGCCGGTCGAGTTTCTCGAGCCAGGGGTACAGTGCAGTGGAAATCCGGATGCGACGCCTGACATGGGTGGGCGAGGTTTTGATTGACCGTTCCAGTGTCGGTACCGTGTCGAGGGGGTCGCCCATCAGTGCGCCTTCATCATTGAAAAAGGGGGCGAGGAGGTTTCGGGTCATGGAGCGGTGTTGGCTGCCCTGCGGCCAACAGATTCGAACCTGGTGATTGCGCCGATCCAGAAAAATCTCGACAAAGGGACTGCCCTTGGCCGCGGCCTTGCGGAAGAGACGTTTACGGCGGTATGCCAGCCGCTGCAATGTCGCCTCGATGTGTTTACAGGTACCCAGACCGTTGATGACGTGGTCGGGGCAGTTGCAGCTGTTGATCAGATCGGTCAGTGAGCGAATTTCTACCTGGTAGTATTGCCCACTGTCGGCATGGATCAAATAGCGGCCAAAAAATGCGTCATCGGTCGTTTGGGACTCAATCCGGATTGTTTCAGCGATCCCACGCGAACGGCGACGCTCGATTTCATCGGCGTCAGTAGTTAACCAGCCTGATGACCGGGCTCTTTTTTGCTGGGTATTTCGCTGTTTTTTTGTAGCCATCAGCGGTAATCCTCCAAATTCACCGTGAATTCAATTTCTCACCGTAACGGCGGCCCGTAGGGCAGCACTACAGCTTCAGCAGAATCTCCATCAAACGCTTTTTGGCTTTGTGCTTTTACGATGACCGCCAGGCACTTCTCTATACCGTAGCCTATCCCCCAATCGCCGGGGTGACCATATTCGTATCGACGTTGTGCAACTTCGATAAATGTTGTGCCCAGGCCGACGATCTCATCGGGATGGCCTGAGTCGAACAGTTTGCAGAGGCGTTCGTGGATGGGGTCGAAATCATCACTGCTGAAATCGTCGTAATCATATCCGTCGGGTTCCAGTGCCTCAATTTCCTTACGAAGGGCTATTGCGACTTGGGTGAAATTTCCCGTATCAAGATTTATTCGATCCGAGAGTTGTTTGGCTATTTGTGGATATTTTTGGGCCATCTCAAGAATGAATGCGATGAGTTCTTTTTTGCTGCGTTTTTCCAGGTAGTCGCGAGGTGTGACTTTCGGCTTGACACGATGGCGGGGTACAGGTTTTGTCCCGTCAGATTTTTTCTGGCCACTACGAATCCCCCTTTGCCAAACGCAGCGATTTCAATAACATGTCCAATAGCCTTTCTTCCGGAATGGCGATCTCTTTTTCTTTCATAGCCTCGGTCAATCCTACGTCCCATTCGGCCGTGACGGGCCTGCCTGTCAGTGCCATTTTTCCTTCTGCTGCGGCCTGACGGTAGGCGGCCTCATCAAAATGCCAAGGCCTGGCAGCGAAGCGGCGCATGATGCCGTTGGCAATGCTGATTCCGGGCCAGTCGAAATCACCATGATAAACCAGTCCGGCCCCGGCTGCTTGTAGCTGGCTGAGTAGATGATTGACGGCCGCGCGAGGCTGGCCATAGGTGCAGACCAGCGGCGCGCAATCGGTGCCCCAACGGTCGGCCGCCTCGGCCACCACGGCGGGATTCTCGCAAATATAGACCGTTCGGCCGTCCACCTGCCATGGGGGTGGGTCGCGTACCAATTGGCGCAGCGTCAGCCATAGCGGTTGTCCATGCTGATGAGCGGTGATATTGCCCGCCAACGACTCGCCCGCGACAGGAAGATTGAGCACCAATACCGTGCTGGTGATGGCGCCGCCCACCAGGATCCCGGCGCTGGCCCACTGTTCACGGTCATTTTCTTCTTGTTTGTCACTGAGGCCCTCTGATGGCTCTATTTGCTTGAGGGCCCTTTTGACCAGTGTCGCCAACGGGCGGCCGTTATCCAGGGCATGGGCGTCACCCAGGGTGTTGGCGGCCAGCGTGCTCAGCGTTTGTCCCTGGCCGGGGAGTTGACGGATAACGCTCAAGGCCTGATGCAGCAGTATTGTCGCTGCCTGTGGGTCGCCTTTGGCCAGGCGCTTGAGCAGGCCGTCGGTGCGTAGTTTATCCCGCCACGCTTCAATACCCGGTGGGTTAATTTCTGCCTCCATGTCGTCGAATACCGCTTGCCATGCCTGCTGCTCAGCCGCTTTTTCGCTGGCCAGATTTTTTAACGGGCCGCGGAGCGATTCCACGGCGGTACGCAGATCGGGGGCCAGTTCTCCTCGTTGGATCACGTCTTCCAGGTCGGTGATGGCGATGCGGATAGAGCGACCGCTGCCGGTTGGCCGGCCCAGTAACGAGGCGATGGCTTTGCGTTCGTCCAGTGTCGGGTGGGGCAGGGTGAATGAGGGGCCGTCGATGCCGCGCTCGAAACGAGTCTGTAATCGCGTCAACAGGCGGGCCAGCGCCGGTTTATCGAAAATGCGTTTCAAGCGTGCATGATCGATTGCCCGGGTCACGCGGTTTCCTCAAACCCTTCCAGACCGCGTGTCTCACCGCAGGGCGAGATGATCGCGCAGAGATTTGGATTCACAACGGATTTTCTGATGGAGCGAAATACGGACTGTATTTCCGACTGAAGAAAATCCGTTGTGGATTCAAAGATCAAGCGAGGGCTCGTCATCGTGGTGAGACATGCGGTCTAGCGTCTCCAGATCAGGCATTCGTTCCTCGGCGCGTTGCCGGCGTTTCCCGTCCCACCACCAATGGCCGACATGGACGGCATCCACCCCTTCACGGCGGGTCAGTTGAGCGATGGCGATGCCGGGGACTTCGGCATAACAGCTCCATTCCCTTTCGCTGGTCATCACCACATCCATATCAAACTGGGCCAGCAGCCCCAGGCTTTTGGCGCGCGAGTCGTCATCGACGCCGGCAAAGGCCTCGTCCAGCAGCACCAGGCGGGGGGCATGGGGGCCGGCGCTGGAATAATGGCTGGAGGCGGCGGCGAACAGCGGAATAGTGACGACCAGTACCCGTTCGCCACCGGAGGCGGGGCCATAGGCGGGACGCCACTCGCCATCCTGCCAGCGCTCAACCACAAAGCGGTGCCAGTAGCGGTAGTCGAGCGCCCGCGCCATGACTTCTTGCAGGGCAATGGCCTCTTCGGCGATGCGCGCATCATCGATCTGTTTTTTGAGAAAGGTTCCCACCGCCCGGCGGTCTTTCTGTGACCAGACCTCGGCACTCTGACGCAGCAGTTGATTGCGGGCCACGCTAAGGCCGTCGGGGGCGGTGTGATCCAGCCAGGTCTCGCCGTCGGCCAGGGGTTTCCATTTCAGTCGCAGCTTCATGCCGGTGCTGGTGGGGCGGGATTCCAGTTCCTTGTTCATGGCGTCCACGGTGAGTTCCGCATCCTGAATCAGGCTTTGCAGATGGCTGGCCAGTTCGTTGATGAGGTGTTCTTCCAGCAACGCCTGCTCCTTGGCATCCAGCAGCTCACCCCGGTCTCGGATGGTGTCGGCAATGCGCTGTGCCAGCACTTCCGTGTCGCAGCGCTGTGACTGAAAGACCACCCGCACGGCAATGAGGTCATCGTTCTGTTCGGCGCTGGCCTCGTGGCCGTGGCGTGAGAGTGCGCTTTGCAGTTCGCTGATGCGTTCGTGCAATTGGTGTTGCTGGTTCTGCCAGGCCTTGTCGCTGTCATCCACCTGCTGGAGTTGCTTTTCCATGTTACGCGCAAGGTGCAGGGCATGTTCGATGGGCCATTCGTCTTTCCGGGTTTCCTCGGAGTGGTCTGGCAGGGCGGTGTCGAGCAGGCCCAGGGCGACGAACTGGGTCAGGCGCTTGATGGCCTCACGGCGTGTCTGATTGAGTTCGATCAGCGCTTCACTCTGACTTGCCACGGCGGTGGCGGCGGCGGAAATCCTTTTTGCGGCATCAACGCGTCGATTTTGCAGCTGATCCTGATTCGCCTCCAACTGCACAATCTGTCCGCTGACGCGGGCCAGTTTCTGTTCCACGATAGCGATGGCTTCACCCAGGGTTTCGCGCAGGGTGTCGCGCCGTGCCGCTGCCTCGCGGGCGCCTCGCTGTGCCCCGGCAAGTCGTTGCCTTTTTTCTTCCAGGCGCTGTTTTTCCTGGGTCAGCGCTCGTTGTGCCTGATGCAGGGCATCGAGTTGACCCCAGTGGTGACGCAGGCTGGGCCAAAAACCCTGGCATTCGGCGTGGTAGTTGTTGAGTGCGGCATCAAGTTCAGCCAGTGCTGCGGGTGTCGTGGGCAGGTCGAGATCCTGGGCGGCCAGATCCCGGGCTTCGCACTGTTGCTCCATCTCTGTTTGTGCCCCGGCAAGTCGTTGCGCCTCTCTTGTGACTTTTTCTTCTTGTTGTTGTTTTTGTGCGATCAGTGTTGCGACGTGTTGGTGAGCCCGCCGCAGCGTTTCGTCGCCGGGCGCCGCCTTCCATTCCTCGTCGAGTTGGCTTTTCCGTTGGGCCAGCCGGTCGAGTTGTTGTTGCAATTCTTTAACAATGGCTTCGCTGTCACTGATTTCGATGGCCAGTGCCGCCAGGCGTCGGCGCCGGGCGGCTTCACGCGCGCCATGGCCGATATAGTCGGCCTCGGTTTTTTGCCAACAGCCTTGCAGTGGCCCCAGCCGCCACTGGCCATGGTCATCGATCCAGGCACTGTGATTCGATGAGCCCCAGCCGATGCTGGTCAATAAGGCCGTCAATACCGGGTCGGTGACGGCATTGGCCTGGGGATCGCTACGATCCACGGCCGGTTTGAGCAGTTGAGCCAGATTTTGGCTCGGGTGCTGATCGGTGTTCTGGCCGAGTGGCGGGCTGGGCGTGAAGACGGTATCCCAGGTTTGGGGCTCTAACAGCGTGCCATCCGGCATGACCCAGGCATCGAGCAGTCCACCGGCTTCAAGCGCTGCCTCCACGTTAGCCCGCAGCGGTGGTGCTGTCTCGCCGTGGAAATCGATCAATTTCCACAGGGGGGCGCCGGGACGGTTTTGGCGGCTCTCCCGGGATGAGGCGTCCTGGCGGGTGTAAGGCCGTGGTGGTTGTTGTTCTTCGCCGGCGTCCAAGCGTCCCTTTTCCTGACGCAGTTCGTCCAGAGTGATCTCTTGTTGCTCTTTTTGCTGCATCGTCAGCGCTTTTTCATCCGCCAAACGGTGGCTGGCCGTTTCAAAGGCATGGGTGAGCGCATGGCTGGCGGGATTGTTGCCTTCCAGCGTGATCGTCCAGGTGCGTAGTGATTCCGCCACCGCATCGGGGTCGCTGAGCGGTAGTTCGTTCAGTCCGCGGCAGTAGTGGTGAAATTCACTGACCAGTGCCTGTCCCGCCTGCTCGGTGGCCGTTTCCGCCGCCAGTTGTTCTTCAGCCAGTTGTTCCAGCTGATCGCTCGCTTCCTGCCAGCGTTCCTGGAACTGTTGGTGACGGGCGAGTGCCTGATCAATAGCCAGGTTAAGGCGCTGGATATGCCCGACCTGTTCCGAGCGCCGTTGATGGAGCTGTGCGATGGCGGTCTCTGTGGCCGTGATACGGGGATCCGTGCCAGTGACCGCTTCAGCGCCGTTGGGGAGTTGCAGCGGTGTTGTCAGGCGCTGGTGCTCGCCCTCTATTCCCAACGCTATCGCCAGCTCCGTCAGCCGGGTGTTGCGGTCGTTGATGTCTGCCGTGGAACGTTCGACCTGACTGCGGTAGAGTTCAGCCCGTTGTTTTCGCTGTTCCACTTCGCGTTCAATATCCTGCGCCTCGTTTTCGATGGTGGTCAGGCTTGCCGCTTTTTCTTCGGCCCTCTCTTCCGCCTGACGCAGGGTATTGGCGTCACGCATTTCGGGGCTTTGTTGCAGTGTCTGTTGACGAATCCTTGCTTTCTGCAACGCGCTTTTTGTTTCTTCGATGCGCGTCAGAATCTGCGCCTCTTCTTCCCTGGCGGCCTGGGCGGAGGTGCGGGCCTGTTTGAGATCGCTGCTGACCTTTTCGTGGCGACTTTGCGCGCGACGCACCACAGCGGCGCGGCGGCGGCCGGCGACACGGGCATAGCGGCGGTAGTGGCGGCGAAATTCATCCACGGCTTGCCCCGTTTGCCGCAGACCTTCCAGCTCTTGTCGCTCGGCCTCCAGGTTACGAAAGGCGTCGGCGACATCGCTGAGAATCCCTTGATCGAGCGGCGGCAGGGCCTCGGTCAGCGCCTTGGAGAGTGCTTTTTCATCAGGCCGTTTGGAGAGCTGAGGTTGGCGCAACTGGATCAGCAGGCTGATCAGGGCGTCATAACGCTCCGGCCCGAGCTGGAAGAGTTTGTCATCGACGGTCTGACGATAGCGGGAGGCCTGTTCGATGACGGCGTGTTCGCCCAGGGCCTCTTTGAGGCGCTCTTTGCTGAGGGTGCGTTTATTGTTGTCCAGCAGAGAGAAGTCCTGGGCGACACGTCGGTCGGTGGTAAAAAACCAAGTGGTCAGTGGCCGTCCTTTGACCGCCTTCATGGCGCAACCGAGGGTAAATATTTCGGTCGAACCGTCCTCGCGCAAGCGGCCGAATTCCAGCCAGCTGTAGCCGGTGCGTTCGTTATAGCGGTTGCCCATGAGCAGATTCCATTCCATCCGCTTTTGGGTATCGCCATCCGGCTCGACGCGGCTGGGTGTCGCCCGGCCGTCCAGCAAAAACGGCAGGGTGAGGGCCAATACCTTGGATTTTCCGGTACCGTTATTACCGCGCAGCAGCAGACGGCCGTCGCGAAACCAGAACTCCTGATAATCGTAATAAAAAATATCCACCAGTCCGGCCCGCAGCGGTTGCCAGCGGGTTTTATTGAGATCGGAAGAGCGTCGTGTAGGGAAAGAGTGTAGATCTCGGTGGTCGCCGTATCATTAAAAAAAAAAAATAAATAATACATTTTTTATCTAATATGAGGAAATACAAAATGCGCGTATCTCACATATTGTATCTCCCTTCCGTCTGTCAGTCATCTTGTCGTCCCACACATGCTC
>CAJVYS010000040.1 GCA_913009875.1 uncultured Gammaproteobacteria bacterium
GCTAGCAGGGTACTGCTAGCAGTGTCGGAGTAAGGACAGGCAGGTTGGTACAGGAAGGGGTGGGTGAGTAGACAAGGGTAGCGGCAAAGTAGGAGATGGGTTATATAGGTTTTTTGTTCTTTTTGGGGTTTTGTTTTTTTTTTTTTTTCAAGCAGAAGACGGCATACGAGATATATCAGTGTGACTGGAGTTCAGACGTGTGCTCTTCCGATCTGATAAAGGGTTTGGCGCAGCTCGAGCCGGTAGCCGTAATTTGTATAGTTGTAATTTTTCTCCTCTCCCCCAAAAAATGCGCTATTTTCGTCATTTCGAGATCCATTGGCACTGAGGTTGATGCTGGGCAAAACACCGGCACGACTGAGTGACTTGGTCTCGCTGGTGGCGAGATAACTGGCCTCGGCGGCGGCCAGCTGCGGATCATTCTGTTTTGCCAGTTGGTAGGTGTCGAGCAGATCTTCGGCCAGGACCGCGCCGCTGAGACAGCAACTGATGGCAAATCCCAGAGGAATGAAACGTTTTGACATGGCACCTTGCTCCGTTGATAGACAAAGACGCCCAGTGACAGGGGTGTCGCTGGGCGTTGTTTGTTTATGGCCCTGCCCGCCATTCAGGCAATATTAGTAAATTCTAATATGTCTTGCCTCAGAACACAAACCCCTGCGGTTGTTCGGCATTCTTGAGCGCTGGTAGTTCCGTTTCATAGAGGGTATCGATGGTCCATTGGTCATCGCTGAGGCGGGTGATCAGGGTGGCCTCCATGACCGGTGCGGTGCCAATGATGGCGATCAGGCGACCATTGACAGTGAGCTTTTGCTTCAGGCGTTCGGGCAGGATGGGCAGTGAGCCGGTGATGGCGATGACGTCGTAGTCGCCGCCCTGGCCCCAGCCGCGCGCGCCATCGCCTTCGATCAGGGTAATGTTGCTGATGCCGTGGGCTTCCAGGCGTGTCTGAGCCTGTTGCAGCAGGTTAGGGTCGATCTCGACGCTGTCGACGCTCTGTCCCAGCTTGGCCAGCAGGGCGGTGAAGTAACCGCTGCCGGTGCCGATTTCGAGGATCTTGTCGTCGGGCTGCACGTCCAGCGCCTGCAACAGGCGGGCCTCCATGATGGGCTTCATCATGATTTCATCATTGCTGATGGGAATATTGATATCGGAGAAGGCCAGTTCGCGGTAGACCTCGGGGACGAAGTCCTCGCGCGGTGTGGCGGCAATCGTATCGAGCACCCGATAGTCCAGCACTTCGGCGGGGCGGATTTGCTGCTCGATCATGTTGAAACGGGCTTGTTCAAAATTCAGGGACATCGCTGCTTGTCCTTTAGGTTGATTGCTCGGGAAATGGCCAAGGTTAAGGGGTTTGCGGGGGGGTGGCAAGGGAGTGGCGGGTATGCGCAGACGCGGGCGTCGATATTTTGTATAATCCGCGTTCATTACGTTGCTGGGGGTGTTCCCTTGTTTTTTGCGGGGAACTGAGAGATACCCTTTGAACCTGACCCGGTTAGCACCGGCGTAGGGAAGCGAGATTCTGCGTCTTCTGCGTCCGTGTTGCCTCCAGCTGAGTCGAAAACCAGAGGACAACACCATGAGCGCCATTCCCGAAGAATTCCAGCAGAGGACGGCCAAGCTGTCCGAAGAGGTCACCCGGCCTTTTCCCAATGCGACGAAGATTTATATGCAGGGTTCGCGCCCGGATCTGCGCGTGCCCATGCGCGAGATTGCGCAGTCGTCCACCTCGGGCATGCTGGGTGAGGAAGAAAACCCACCCATTACGGTCTACGATACCTCCGGCCCCTTTGGCGACCCCTCCATTGAAGTGGATCTGATGAAGGGCATGCCCGACGTGCGTAGCGCCTGGATCAAAGAACGTGGTGATACCGAGGTGCTGGCCGGGCCGACCTCTGAATACGGCCAGCAGCGGCAGAGTGCAGAGGCGCTGGCACATCTGCGTTTCGAGCACATCCGCCCGCCGCGTCGCGCCGTGGCCGGCAAGAATGTGAGCCAGATGCATTATGCGCGTCAGGGCATCATTACGCCGGAGATGGAATACGTCGCTATCCGCGAGAACCAGCGTCTGAATGAGCTGCGTGCCGATCCGCGCTATGCGAAGCTGCTGCGCCAGCACCCGGGGCAGAACTTTGGTGCTAACCTTCCCGAGGAGATTACCGCCGAATTCGTGCGCAGCGAAGTGGCCGCCGGGCGCGCTATCATCCCCGCCAATATCAATCACCCGGAGTTGGAGCCGATGATTATCGGTCGAAACTTCCGCGTAAAGATCAACACCAATATCGGCAACTCAGCAGTCAGTTCCTCCATCGAGGAAGAAGTGGAGAAGATGGCCTGGTCGGCGCGTTGGGGCGGCGACACCCTGATGGATCTGTCCACCGGCAAGAATATCCACGAGACTCGTGAGTGGATCCTTCGCAACGCCCCCATGCCCATCGGCACCGTGCCCATCTATCAGGCGCTGGAAAAGGTCAACGGTAAGGCCGAGGATCTCACCTGGGAGATCATGCGCGACACCCTCATCGAGCAGGCCGAGCAGGGTGTGGATTACTTCACCATCCATGCCGGCGTGCTGCTGCGTTACGTACCGCTGACCGCTTCACGCGTCACTGGCATCGTTTCCCGTGGTGGCTCCATTTTGGCCAAGTGGTGTCTGGCACACCATCAGGAGAATTTCCTCTATACCCACTTTGATGACATCTGCGAAATCATGAAGGCCTACGATATCAGCTTCTCGCTGGGTGATGGCCTGCGCCCCGGCTGCCTGGCCGATGCCAACGATGAGGCCCAGTTCGGTGAACTGGAGACCCTGGGAGAACTGACCAAGATTGCCTGGGAGCATGACGTGCAGGTGATGATCGAGGGCCCCGGCCATGTGCCCATGCAGATGGTCAAGGAGAACATGGACAAGGAGTTGCAGGACTGCTTCGAGGCGCCGTTCTATACTCTGGGGCCGCTGGTTACTGACATCGCCCCCGGCTACGACCACATCACCTCTGGCATCGGCGCCGCGCAGATCGGCTGGTATGGTTGCGCCATGCTCTGCTATGTCACGCCCAAGGAACACCTGGGCTTGCCCAACAAGGAAGATGTGCGCGTGGGCATCATCACCTACAAGCTGGCCGCCCACGCCGCCGACCTGGCCAAGGGTCTGCCCGGCGCTCAGCTGCGCGATAATGCGCTGAGCAAGGCGCGCTTCGAGTTCCGCTGGGAAGACCAGTTCAACCTGGGCCTGGATCCGGAGCGGGCGCGCGAATATCACGACGAGACCCTGCCCAAGGACTCCGCCAAGGTGGCGCATTTCTGTTCCATGTGCGGGCCGAACTTCTGTTCCATGAAGATCACCCAGGATGTGCGTGACTATGCGGCCAGACAGGGGCTTTCCGAGGAGGAGGTGCTGAACAAGGGCATGCAGGAAAAGTCCGTCGAGTTCATTCAGAGTGGGGCGGAGATTTACAACAAGGCATAAGGGCACTTCCAATGTGAGGCCTGAAGATTGTGGTTGTGCGCACAGCGCACACTACACCCGCCTCTGTAGCGTGCGCCATGCGCATGATGACCCCCAGACGCAAAAAACCCGCCATGAGGCGGGTTTTCTGTAATGCCGAAAGCAGCGTCGGTCTTATTCAGGCATGACGTTGGCAGCGGCCGGGCCCTTGGGACCTTGCTGGACTTCATAGCTGACTCGCTGACCCTCAGTCAGGGTCTTGAAGCCGGATCCCGAAATGGCGCTGAAATGCACAAACAAATCATCACCACCCTCTTCAGGAGCAATGAATCCGAAGCCCTTAGACTCATTGAACCACTTTACAGTACCTGTAGCCATTACACTTAACCTTTCTAAAGTTCAAAATTATTCCTGCGTACGTGTTCGAGGAATGTCACCTGGATGCATGGTGAGTAACCCTTGAAATCCGCAGCGTCTGTGAGTATACGCCAGCATTTATCCGGATGCCACAGGCTGGAGGCGTTAATTTTCGTTAAAGTTGATCCCCCCAAAACAGCCGTGCAGGCCTTTTCTGACGGACGATTAGCCATTTTATTCTAGAAATATACGCGAGAAAATAGCTGATTTGTTTTCTGGGTTATAAAGATGCATTTACAATATATTATAGAGCGACTAACATCTTTCGGCTCGTATTAGAGGAGAGGAGTGAGTGATGTTTAAAGCAATAATGAAAATGTTTGGTGGGGGATCGAGCAACGAGGAAGCAGCACAGACTGCCAGCCTGTTCGACCGTATCGGTGGTGAAGGTGCGGTGGATGCTGCCGTGGACGTGTTCTACCGCAAGGTATTGGCCGACGACCGCGTCAACAAGTTTTTTGAGGGCGTGGACATGGACAAGCAGGCGGCCAAGCAAAAGGCCTTCCTGACCATGGCCTTTGGTGGCCCCAACAGTTACACCGGCGAAGACATGCGCAAGGGCCATGCCCACCTGGTGGCGCAGGGCATGAATGCGAGCCACTTCGATGTCATCATGGAACACTTGGGTGCCACGCTGAAAGAGCTGGGCGTGCCGGACGATCTCATCGGCGAGGCCGCGGCCATCGCCGAGAGCGTGCGTGGCGACGTACTGGCCGGTTACACCGACGAAGAGAAAGCGGCCAAGGAGCAAAGCCTGTTCGACCGCATCGGTGGCGAGGCGGCGGTGGATGCCGCCGTCGACATCTTCTATCGTAAAGTGCTGGCCGATGATCGCATCAAGGACTTCTTTGAGGGTGTGGATATGGATAAGCAGGCGGCCAAGCAGAAGGCCTTCCTGACCATGGCTTTCGGTGGCCCCAGTAATTACAGTGGCGAAGACATGCGCAAGGGGCACGCGCATCTGGTCGAACGTGGTCTGAATGACAGCCACTTCGATGCCGTGATGGAAAACCTGGGTGCGACGTTACAGGAACTGAATGTTCCTGACGAGCTGATTGCCGAGGCCGCGGCTATTGCAGAAAGCACGCGGAATGATGTGCTTGGGAAATAGTCCGCCTTAGAGAAGTCGTTTCATGAAAGGGGCGCCCATCGGGCGCCTCTTTTTTTCTAG
Organism: uncultured Gammaproteobacteria bacterium; assembly: GCA_913009875.1. GTDB lineage: Bacteria > Pseudomonadota > Gammaproteobacteria > SZUA-152 > SZUA-152 > DRQN01. Next base: position 5,037 of record CAJVYS010000040.1, read on the forward strand.
GATTTTTTCCTCAGGTTTTTATTCCGGGGCTTTGCCTCTAATTACGCCCGCTTGCGTGCCTTTGCCGCCATGCCCTTGACGGCAAGCTGGCACAGTTGACGGAAGCGCTGATAGGTTGCCTCATCGAGATCGCAGTCCGGGCTGTGCCGGTCGGCATAGAACAGGCCCACGGGCTTGCCGTTGATGTGCACGGACTGGGCGCAAAAGCTATTGGTCTTGATGAGCGTCTTGATGTCATTGGGCACCAGCCCCCAGAATTTCTCGCGGTTGCCGTCGTGAATGCGGATACTCTGCGGCTTTTCCATCAGACGTTTGAACAGGTGTGGCTGGTCGAGGCGGATGCGAAAACGGTTGAAGTAGGGGTCGCTGTCAGTACCAATCAGAAAGCGCGCCTGAAGATAGTTGCGGTCAGGGCTCAACATGGCGAACAGGGCGCGGTTCAGGCCGGCGCCATCGTGCATGCCGTGGATGGCCTTACGCAGCATATCGTTGATTTCCAGTGTGCCGATGCCGGCTTGCATTTCCTGCAGAATGGTGTCGAAAACAGCGGGCTGGGGTGACAGACAAACGACGGCGGAAGCTGACTCCAACCCGCTATTTTCCGCTATGCCGGTTGACCGATGCCCGGTTGATGCGTCATCGGCCTGCGGGGGGAATTCTTCATTGATGAGGAACTGTTCGTCACCAGGCATCCGTGGCAGCATCGCGGCCGGGGCGCTGGCGCCGTAAAATGCCGCCTCGTGCGCGGCACGCACGGCGGCGCGGTGGACGTGGGTGGTGGTCTCTTCGAGACCGGCATCCAGATGATCCGCGATCATCTCCAGCGTTTCCAGCACCTGCGGGCTGTACCAGCCCCACTCCACTTGCCGGGCCAGCTGTACGGCCAGTACAACACCACGCACGCGTGGCTCATTGCTGTACTCCGGTCTCAATGCCTCATGCACCAGTTGCGGCAGGTTCCACTTTTCTGCCAGACGGCGCCCAAAGTGTTCCAGGCTATCGCCGAGGGAAATGTATTGCGCCTCGGCCGCTGGCACCTTGTCGCGAAGGGTGAGGCGGCGCAGCTGGTGAATCCGCTCGGGTGCATTCACCCACAGGGCGAGCTCCGCCGAATCGTGCATCAATGCGGACAGTAGCACCTCATCCGGTGCGTGATCGCGTTTGATGTGGGCCCAGTCCCAGGCCTGATAGGCAGCATGGAATGCCCGGGCCACGGCGCGCTGATAACCCTCACGGGCCTGACCTTGCAAGGCCTCGTCGATCTGTGGACATTCCGTTGGCAGGCGTTGCACGCACTCCATGCCCAGCAGCATGGCAGCCTGTTCCATGCCGGCGATTTCCTGTTCGCGGGGTTTGCCGGAGGCCTGCTGTAACTGCTTCAGCGTCTGCAGTGCCAGCCCTGGATCCTTAAGGATGATGTCGCCGTAGTGCTTCCACGGTGCGGTCTTTTCGGAGCGCAGCTGACGAAAACTGCGCACGGAATGGGCAAAGACCGGCAGGGGCCGTGCGGTGATTTCGTCGATGGTGATGGGGTCGCTGCTGCTCACGGGGGCTGGCTGGACTCGGTCGTGGGTTCGTCACCGTGGTTTCGGCATTGGCGGTGGAGAACTTGAGGGCACTTCTAATAATAGATTACGGTCTCTGCGTGACCTGAAGGCTGTAGCTGCACCACCAAAAGTAGGCGCCCTTTAGCCAACGGCGGCGCGCCCGTAGTGGCGTGTTATTCTCTGCGCCAGACTTTTTTCGACGCCGAGGCCCATGTCCGAAACTCCCTTTCCATTGCCGCACTGGATGACCCGTCGCCGTGCCGATGCCGCCGCCCTGGGGCTGTTGGCGCTGGCGGTGCTGTGGCTAACGTGGGGGCCGCTGGTGGCGGGCAATGCGCTGTATTTCCGCGACCTGCAGGTGTTCTTCATCCCGCTCAAGCAGTTCCTTGCCGACAGCCTGGCGCGCGGCGAGTTGCCGTTCTGGAATCCCGGCGTATCCCTGGGCACGCCCTATTTCGCCGAGATGCAGACCGGCGTGCTGTATCCGGCCTCGTGGCTGTTGTTGCTGGCCGATGGCAACCATGGCATCGGCCTGTTGCTGGCCTTTCACCTGCTGCTGGCCGCCGCCGGCGCCTATGGCCTGGCGCGCAGTATGGGGCTGGCGCCGCCCGCCGCGCTGGCCAGTGCGAGTGTGTTCAGCCTCGGCGGCTGCATGCTCAGCAGCGTCAACATGATCAACTTCATGCAGGCCCTGGCCTGGCTGCCGTGGGTGTTGTGGGCCTTTGAGCGTGATGCTCGCACGCCGGGGCTGCGCAGCTGGGTGTTGGCCGCCTTGGCGGTGGGCCTGCAGACCCTCGCCGGTGCACCGGACGTGAGCATCATGACCGGCCTGGTGGTGGCCGGGCGGCAGATCATGTTGGCACAGGGTGGCGTGAGCACAAGACTGGTCTGGCTGCCGCGCGTGGCGGCGGCCTACCTTGCGGCCCTGCTATTGGCCTGCCCGCAGCTGCTGGCGACCTATGAGCTGTACGGCCAGTCGGTGCGCACCGCCGGCCTGTCGGCGGCGGAGATCCAGAGCTATTCATTGCGCTTCGGCGATCTGCTGAGCCTGATCTTGCCGCCGACCCTGTCGCGCGAAGACTGGCGCATCAGCGAGGTCTACAGCGGTGGCTATGTGCCTCTGTTCCTGTCGCTGTATGTCGGCTGGATCGCCATCGCCTTCTCTCTGTTCGCCCTCTGGGCGCGGCGCGGGCCGGCCCTGTTCTGGCTGGCGCTGGGTGGCATCGGCGTATTCCTCGCCCTGGGCGGCAATAATCCGGCGGCCATGTGGGTCTACGAGGCCGTTGCCATTTTCCGTTACCCGGAAAAATACGTGGTATTGCTGCACGTCGGCCTGGTCCTGCTGGTGGGGCTGGGTGTGGATGCCTGGTTGAGAAAATACGCCCGGCGGCCGCGTTGGTTGCTGGCCGCTGTGTTGGCGGTACTGGTCATGATGGTTGACCTCGTCGGGTTCAACGGCGAGATCAACCTCGAGGCGCCAGGCGACTACTACACGCTGGACGACATCCCCGAGATCCGCTGGCTGGGGCAAGAGGGGGCCGGCTTCGTCTACACCCGTGCGCATTATCGTGAGCAGCCGGACAGCGTGCGTGAGGTGTACCGTAAATATCGCCGCCAGCTATCACCACACATCGGCACCCTTGCCGGGGTGCGCTATGCACAGGGAACCGAAGGGCTGGTCATTCGCGACCACGCACTGATCTCCGGATTACTCGACAGCCTTCCGCCCAACGGCCAGTTCCTGCAACATCTGGCCTTTCTCAACGTGCGCTACATCATGACCGATATGCCGCTCTTTCAGCGCAGCCGTTGGTTGAAACAGTCGGCACGCCAGTTGACGCCACTGCTGTGGGATGTGGGTCAGCCGCGGCCGATGCTGTATTTTCCCCGTGTAGTGCTGAATCGTGGCAGCGACTATCTGCAAGTTGCGAGCGAAGACCGCGCCATGATTGTGGGTCAAAGCGTCTTTGCACTAACGCCGAGCGGTCACGACGAAGCCGGCCTGCGCGGCCGGGTGCTGGACAGTCATCGTCCATCGCCCAATCGCATGACGGCGCGGGTGCAGGTCGATGGCCGGGGCCTGCTGGTGTGGAACGAATCCTATTATCCCGGCTGGCGGGTGCGTGTCGATGGCGAATCGCTGTCCGTGGTGCGCGCCAATCATTTGTTCAATGGCGTGTGGCTGGAAGATGGTGAGCACAATGTCGAGTTCGAGTTTGTGCCCAACAATTTCTATGTCGGCCTGAGCCTGTCGGCGCTTGTGCTTTTGTTACTGCTGATGGCGTATTTAAAGGCGGTGCCGCTGGCGGTAAAAAACCTGTGGGAGCGGCTTCAGCCGCGATAGAAATATCAGACATGACTTCGCGGCTGAAGCCGCTCCCACAGCCCTATTTCTCATTGCTTTCAGGCCGGAAATGGCAAGATAATGACAATACAAAACACACCGGCAACGCGCCACCTGACTCTCATTATCCCGGTCTATAACGAAGCCGACGGCCTGCGCCGGCACCTTGATGAAATCCTGCAGCGACTCAAAGCCCTGCCGGCATCCGTCAGCGCAGACCTGCTCATCGTCGACGACGGCTCCACGGACGCCACACCAGGCATCGCGCAGGCCCTGTGCGAACAACGCAGCGACGTCTCTCTGTTGGTGCTGAACCGCAACTTCGGCAAGGAGGCCGCCATCATGGCCGGCCTGGATCACGCCGACGCCGATGCCGTGGTGGTGATGGATAGCGACCTGCAGCACCCGCCCGCGCTGCTGCCCAAGATGGTCGAATTATGGTTGGGCGGCGCCGACGTGGTGGAGGCGGTAAAGATATCCCGCGACACCCGCAGCGGCCTGTACCGTTATTTTGCCAATGTCTTCTACCGGCTCTTTGATGCCCTTACCGGTCTCGACCTGCACAATCATTCCGACTATAAATTACTCGACCGCAAGGTCATCGAGGCTTACCGTTCACTGCCGGAACGCACGCGGTTTTTTCGCGGTCTGGTTAACTGGATGCACTTTCCCGCCGCGCAGATTCCCTTCGAGGAGCCCGCGCGTGAGGCGGGTGAAAGCAAGTGGGGTGCGCTGTGCCTGCTGAAATTGTCGTGGCAATCCATCTCCTCCTTTACCGCACTGCCCCTGCAACTGGTGACGGTCCTCGGCGGCGTGACATTTCTGGTTAGCCTGTTGCTCGGCGCCAAGGCCCTGTACGACAAGCTGTCCGGCCAGGCCCTGGATGGTTTCACCACCGTAATCCTGCTGCTGCTGATCATCGGCAGTGTGCTGATGTTCAGCCTCGGCCTGCTGGGCAGCTACGTGGCGCGCATCTACGACGAAATCAAGGCGCGGCCGCATTATCTGCTGGACCACAACAACAGCCGTTTGCCATCAATGGCCAGCAGCGAAAACGACAGGGAGGGGTGACGACAGCATCAGCGCGGGAGTCGATGACTCGGGGCATTCACCACCTTGCCTGAACGCCGGCCTGCACCATCGGGTCCTCGCCGTGGCCAGCTGCGAGGCAGTGGACGAGGTGTGCGCGCGGGTGCGCGGTACGCCGGAGGTATGCATCGAATTCGCCCTGAAACCGCTGCGCGACGGTCCTGTCATGCATATGATGTGCTACGAGCCCAGCGGCATCTGCGTGGAATTCCTCTGGCCGGGTTAGCCAGCTGTGCGTAAGTGTTTGTAGTGATTTTATATTTACCGGTAAATATGGGTAATCTATTTTGAGGTGGTTTTCGGCAAAAATTTTCAAAAAGGTTAAAAATTCTTACGCTGGCAGCCCATTCTGTGGTATTTATTGGTAATTAACGTCGAAATCAGCCATGAAGGAGCGGTGTGATGCTGGTTGAATTTACGGTAGCCAATTTCAGATCGATCAAAACGGCGCAAACCTTTAGCCTGGTCAGGGGCAAGGGGCGTGAGCTGGAACATAGTAATGTCTTTCAGCCTCGTGGGGCAGGAAGCCCGGCGCTGCTGCGCTCGGCAGCTATTTACGGCCCCAACGCGGCGGGTAAATCCAATTTTATTAAAGCCCTGCGGGCCATGGAGCGGGTGGTGGCAGATTCTGCCAGCAAGGTACAGCGTGGTGATGAGCTCCCTGTTTCCCCTTTCCGACTGGATGTAGGAACGGAAAAAGAACCCAGCGAATTTGAAGTGGTATTTATCGCTGATGGCGTCCGTTTCCAATATGGCTTTACCGCCACTCGTACTCAAGTGCTGGAGGAGTGGCTGTTGGCTTTCCCCAAGGGACTGCCCCAACGTTGGTTCAGCCGGGTCTGGGATGAGGGAAGGCAGAGCTATGCCTGGAAGATGGGAAAGGCACTGTCCGGTCAAAAACAGCTTTGGCAGGAATCTACACGCCCGAATGCATTATTTCTTTCCACCGCGGTGCAACTTAACAGTGAGCAGTTGCAGCCGGTGTATGATTGGTTTAAGCATACCTTGCGCACTGCTCAGTTAAGAGGGTGGGGGCCTGCCTTTACTGCTTCCTTGTGTGAGAGCCAAGATAGCCACGAACGGGTGCTTGATTTTCTGAAGGCGGCCGACCTGGACATCCATGACGTGCAGGTGATTAAAGAGAAGTTTGATATCCGCAGTCTGCCGGATGATATGCCTGAGGCGTATAAACAGCAGTTGGTCAAGGAGCTGAAAGGCAAAGAGGTGATTGAGATTAAAACAGTTCATCAAACGGTAGACGGCCGTACGGTAATGTTTGAGTTTGATGAAGAATCGGATGGCACGCAAAAACTTTTCAGCTTTGCTGGACCCTGGTTAGACAGTTTGAAAAATGGTTATGTGTTGTTTATTGATGAGTTGCATGACAACCTGCACCCCAAGCTGGTTCGTTTCCTGGTGGAGTTGTTCCACAATCCGGAGACAAATCCCAACAATGCACAATTGGTGTTCACTACTCACGAGACCTCTATTCTCAGCCAGGAAGTGTTTCGTCGCGACCAGGTCTGGTTTTGCGAAAAGAATGAAGGGCAGGCTACTGAACTGATTCCACTAACTGATTTTAGTCCACGGAAAACCCGGGAAAATCTGGAGATGTCCTACTTGGCTGGGCGTTATGGTGCTTTGCCCTATGTTCGGAAGCTGAAAACTGCATAGGTGCAGAATGGGGAAGGATAATATTCATCATAAACGCAAGGCCAAGCAGGCCAAAGAGTTAGCCCGGCGAAAGGCGAGACGAAAGCCTTATGACAAGGTGTTGATCGTTTGCGAGGGCGGAAAGACTGAGCCCAATTATTTCGAAGAGCTGAAAGATTATTACGAACTCCCCAGTGCCAATGTAGAGATTACCGGTAAGTGTGGCTCCAGTCCCATGAGTGTGGTGACTCATGCGCGGACCCTCTATCGCGAGGCCAGAAAGGCTGGCGACGCCTTTGATAAGGTCTTTTGCGTGTTTGACAAAGATGTTCATGATGGTTATGGGCGGGCCCTTGATATATTGGCGGAAATAAAACCCGAGGGGGAGTTTGTGGCGATTCCCTCTGTGCCCTGCTTTGAGTATTGGCTGTTACTGCACTTCATTTATACGGATAAACCGTTTCACTCCACCGGAAACAAGAGCATTTGTGAGACGGTAATACATGAGATAAATAGAAATCACTGGCCCGCCTACAAAAAAGCCGCTCATGGTGTATTTAATCAACGCTTGAAACAATTGGATTTCGCCAAAGGCAATGCGGCGCGAGCTTTGACAGCAGCGCAGGAAGATTGTACTGACAATCCGAGTACACGGGTTTATGAGTTAGTGTCGTATTTACAGGAACTAAAGAAGTAATTATTGAGAACTCTACCTTGTGGCCTGATTTTTATGGCCTTATTTCAATGGGGGTGCCTAGCTTTACCAGTCTCCATATTTCATCTATTTCAGCATTAGTGACGGCTATGCAACCGTCTGTCCAATCAAACTGCTGGGTAAATCCTGACATCCAGCTTAAACCGTTTTTCTGGCCGTGAATCATTATTAAGCCGCCGGGATTTACGCCGCTCGCCTTTGCCCTGTTTTTGTCTTCTTCGTTGGGATATGAAATATGAATAGCCTTGTAAAATGAACTGTCTGATTTTTTGTAATCAAGAATATATTTCCCTTCAGGTGTTCGCATATCCCCTTGTTGCTGTTTATGTCCTTTGGGATTGGCACCAAAAACAACATTGTATTCTTTAACCCGATCTCCTTTAGATAGAAGATACAGCTTCTTTTCTGATTTATTCACGAGAACATAGTCGATTTCGGTCGTGGCTACGCTAACGCCCGAAATTATTAAGCTAAATATTAGTACGAAATGTTTCATGTTGAATTCTGTGTCGGCCAATTCATGGAATGACTTTCCTTCTTTAACATGTCGAATATGGCCATAGAGTCGGTTGCTCACACAAGCCTATTATACCGGATTGTCATGTCGGTTAAATGTCGCGTGAGCACAAGAGAGCTGCCTTGAGCAAGACAATTGTGGCCGGGCATCTTTTGTTACCCATTATCAAAACCCGATGTGTGCCTGTGCGCTCATGAAATAGATTAGCGGCAGAGACAGCACGAGATTGATACGTGCGGTGATGGCGGGCATCTGCACCAGGTTGAAGAAATACAGCAGGCCGACCCACAGGATGCCGGCGGTGATGTGCAGCCAGCGTTCGAGGATGATGGCGGTTTCCATGTCGGGTGCCTGCGATCTTTAAGTGTGGGGTGATAATAGACAGATATGAAAAAAGGGGCCAATGGCCCCTTTTTATGCGCGGATTAACGGGCTTGTTCAGCCGGCGAAGTTGTTCGCCACGAAGTCCCAGTTGACCAGGTTCCAGAATGCCTCGACATACTTGGGACGGGCATTGCGGTAGTCGATGTAATAGGCGTGTTCCCACACATCGCAGGTCAGCAGTGGGGTCTTGCCGTCGGTCATGGGGTTGGCGGCATTGCTGGTGTTGACGATTTCAATGTTGCCGTCGCTGTTCTTTACCAGCCAGGTCCAGCCGGAGCCGAAATTGGTGGCGCAGGAGGTGGCGAACTTCTGCTTGAATTCATCGAAGGAACCGAAGGTGCTGTTGATGGCTGCCATCAAGTCACCGCTGGGCTCGCCGCCGCCGTTGGGGCTCAGGCAGTTCCAGTAGAAGGTGTGGTTCCAGACTTGGGCGGCATTGTTGAACAGGCCGCCGCTGGCTTTCATGATGATCTCTTCGAGAGAGGCATCGGCGAATTCGCTGCCCTTGATGAGATTGTTCAGGTTGGTGACGTAGGTCTGGTGATGCTTGCCGTAGTGGTATTCCAGGGTCTCGGCGGAAATGTGCGGCTCGAGGGCGTCCTGGGCATAGGGCAGTGCGGGCAATTCATGTGCCATGGGGTGTTCTCCTATCTGTCTGTTTGACGTTAGATTGAAATCCGGTGCTCGCTGCAACCCCTCATTCTAGCGGTTGGCGCGGGGCTTGGCGATGAGCTGGACTCATTCTAACCTGTTTGCAGTCAATAACCAACCAAAACCCTACGGTAAGGGTTTCGTGGTAGGAGCGGGCCATGCCCGCGATGCTTGGATTCCATCACAAGATTGTTTCGGCATTGTGGGAGCGGCTTCAGCCGCGAATATTGGCTGGTTTTATTCGCGGCTGAAGCCGCTCCCACGGAATGATCCTCTTCCCTGCGGCAATCGCGGGCATGGCCTGCTACCGGGGGCTGTATGAGAGTATGGTGTTTTCATCGGGCTTAATGCCGCCGGGCGCAGAGGGTACACTGCCTGTCATGAACGCCATCGAACTCAGCATCTTCGCCAGCCGCATCGAGGCGGTGTGCGACGAAATGGGCGCGGTGCTGCAACGCACCGCCTTTTCGCCCAACATCAAGGATCGCCTGGACTATTCCTGCGCGGTGTTCGATGCTGGCGGCGAACTCTGCGCCCAGGCCGCCCACATCCCCGTGCACCTCGGCTCCATGGCCTATGCCATGCGCGGCATCGTGCGCGAGGTGGACTGGTCGCCGGGCGACATGGTGATCCTCAACGATCCCTTTCTCGGCGGCACCCACCTGCCCGACGTTACCCTGATCGCCCCCCTGTACGTGGCGGGTGAGCGGGTGGGCTTTGTCGCCAACCGCGCCCACCATGCCGATATCGGCGCCAGCACGCCCGGCTCCATGCCCCTCTCGCGGCGCCTTGATGAGGAGGGGCTGATTATTCCGCCCTCATACCTGCTGCGCGCCGGTGAGCTGGACGAGGCCATGCTGCGACACATCGCCGGGGTGACGGCCAATCCGCAGCAGTCGAGGGGCGACTTCGCGGCGCAGATCAGCGCCAACCGTACCGGGCTGGCGCGCCTGGGGGTACTGGTCGAGGGCTTGGGTGGTGGCGGTGCCGGCGTACGCGGTTACGAAGACGGTCTGCAACAGCTCAACGACTACGCCGAGCGTCTGGCGCAGAGTGCCCTGTCGACGATTCCCGATGGTGAATACCGTTTCCGCGACTGGATGGACGACGACGGCAGCGGCAATACCGACCTGCCTATCGAAGTGAGCATTCACGTTAGCGGCCACCACATGCGCGTCGACTTTACTGGCACCGCAGCGCAGACCGCCGGCAATATCAACTGTCCACTGTCGGTGGCCGCTGCCGGGGTGTATTACGCCTTCCGCTGCCTGATGCCGGCCCACACTCCCGCCGCCAGCGGCAGCTTTCGCAGTATTGATATCCACGCCCCCGAGGGCTGCCTGCTCAACGCCCGCCGTCCCGCTGCGGTGGCCGCCGGCAATGTCGAAACCAGCACTCGCGTGGTGGACGTGGTGCTGGGCGCGCTGGCACAGGCCCTGCCCGATACCATCGCTGCCGCCAGCCACGGCAGCATGAACAACCTCGCCATGGGTTCCCGCGTCGCGGGCAGCGAGTGGGACTACTACGAAACCATGGGTGGTGGCATGGGTGCAGGCCCGAATGGCCCCGGCCTCAGCGCCGTACAGACCCACATGACCAACACCCTCAACACGCCTATCGAAGTGCTGGAGAGCCATTATCCGCTGCGTATTCGCCGTTATGCCCTGCGCGATGATTCCGGCGGCGCCGGTCGGCATCCCGGTGGTGATGGTCTGATTCGTGAATTTGAATTTCTTGCACCGACCACGGTGACTCTGCTTACCGAGCGCCGCAGTCATGCCCCGTGGGGGCTACATCATGGTGGTGATGGAGCACCGGGGCGCAACCTGCGCAACGGTAAGGCGCTGCCGCCGAAGGTCTGCTACGAGGCGAAAGCGGGTGAATGCCTGACGGTGGAGACGCCGGGTGGCGGGGGCTGGGGCTCGTAGGGTGCCATTGTTTGTGGATATCCTTGGCTCGGAGTAAAAAACGCAGAGGTTGCAGAGGCGCAAAGAACGCAAAGGTTTTCAATCTCTCCGGGTTGGATTCCCCGCTGCTCGCCTCAAGCGCTTGCTTTCGCCTAAGAGCGCCTACTTTTGGTGGTGCAGCGAAATAATTTTATTGCTCCTACAACCCAATACCTCGTCAGGAAGTCGCCTGAGTTGAGCTTGCGAAACCCGGGGAAGTCAGGATGCAGACTGGAGCAAGCATCCATCGTATCGGTGGGATGCGGTCGATGTGAAAGGGAGTGTGTAGAGCATCCTTCCATACTTCCCGGGTTTCGCAAGCTCAACCCAGGCTACAGATTATCCTTGTGACACCGCTCCGCGGTGTCACACATCCTGTGGCGCTCAGCGCCACACCACCCACAACAGATTTTTCGTGGCACTACGCTACACTGCAGAGCGGTGTAACGAGAAACACACACAAACCTTTGCGTCCTTTGCGCCTCTGCGACCTTTGCGTTGATTTCGCGGCCACTCCATTTTTCGGGACTCAGAAGCCATATACCGGATTGTCCGGGTCGAAGTCCCGATCCTCCAGTCCCACATTCACCCGCACGTCTTCGTACCCGTAATCCTCCACCTGCCGCAGCTGACCATCCTCTATGTTCCATGAACGGATACGCAACGGCAAGCCGGTGCGCAGGCTGACGCAGAGCATGACCTCGGCGGCGTAGAGTTTCGGCTGCCGCGCCTTGGGTAGCTGCAGCCGGTAGCAGTGGGCGGGTTCGCCGAAGTGGCGCTGTTGGCCCAGGTCGCTGATGCGGGCCTGCAGGGTGGGGTCCGCCTTGATCAGCGCCGCCGAGGTCACGAAGTTGTCGACGATGGCGGGGAAGGGTAGCCGGTAGACACTGTGGCGGTTGCCGCGCATGGCGAGGCCACCGAGGGGTGCCAGATTCAGCGTTGGCAGCCAGCGCCCGGGGCTGACCCGCAGGCGGTCGTCGTTCCAGCCGGAACGGGACAGCAGCTCCCGCCCTTTGTGGGTCGGTGGCAACCATTTCATGTAGATGTCATTGGGTGCGCGATACTTGACTGTGATGTGCTCTGCGGGCCGTTGTTTGCCGTCGGCGTATTCCTGCTTGTGGAAGATGTAAGTGGCGTCGTGGATTCCGTTGGCGGCGGCCTGCATCGTTGCGATGACCCGGTTGAAGTCGGGTGTCGAGGCGGCGGCCCACAGAGGGGAGGTGCTTAATAGCAGGCTCATGAGCGCGGTATATTTCATGTTGATTGATAAAGGTTTTGTCACTATCCAGCTCACCATGGAGGTACGGTGTTCATAGAGGAATGGGGTATCCATGTTATGCGCACGGCGCACACTACATTTGCCCGTAGCGTGCGCTGTGCGCACGATGGTCCTGTCCGGCATGTTGTGCGGCAATGCAGCTCTCATCTTAACCTTCTCCCCTTGAAGGGGCGAAGGGACTGCTGTCGGCCGCTGCAGGCGCTTTCGGGTAGAATGCCGTTTTCCATTTCGAGACGGCGACATGTGCGGCATCTGTGGTGAATTGCGTTTCGACGGTCGGCCTCCCGAGGCGGCGACCATCGCGCGCATGAATGAGAGGCTGGCCCGGCGCGGCCCCGATGACGAGGGCGTGCACATCAGCGGCCCGCTGGCCTTCGGCCATCGGCGGTTGTCAGTGATCGATCTGTCTGCGCGTTCGCATCAGCCTATGGTTGACGAGGAACTGGGCCTGTCACTGGTATTCAACGGTGCGATTTACAACTACAAGGCCCTGCGTGCGGAGCTACAGGCAGCGGGCTACCGCTTCTTCTCTGATGGCGACACCGAGGTGATCCTCAAGGCCTACCGTCACTGGGGCGAGCGTTGTATCGAGAAGCTGCACGGCATGTTCGCCATTGCCATCTGGGACGAAGGCCGGCAGCGTCTGTTTGCGGCGCGTGACCGCCTGGGCATCAAGCCTTTCTACTATTCGCAAACCGGCGAGCGCTTCCGTTTTGCCTCCAATACGCAGGCCCTGCTGGCCGCCGGCGGGGTGGACAAGGCCATTGACCCGGTGGGTCTGCACCACCAGCTCACCCTGCACGCGGTGATCCCCGCGCCGCATACCATCCTCAAGGGCGTGCGCAAGCTGGCCCCTGGACACACCCTCACCCTTACCCCCGACGGCCAGTTGCAGACCCGGCAATACTGGCACTTGCAGGCCACCCGCCCCGACGAGCCGAAGTCTGAGCAGGAGTGGATCCGGTTGATCCACGATGCCCTGCGCAAGGCTGTAGAGCGGCGTCTCACGGTGGCTGATGTCCCGGTGGGCGTGCTGCTCTCGGGGGGGCTGGATTCCAGCCTGCTGGTGGGCCTGCTGGCCGAGGCGGGGGTGCAGGACCTGCGCACCTTCTCCATTGGCTTCGAGGACGTGGGCGAGGAGGCAGGCAGTGAGTTTGAGTATTCCGACGCGGTGGTGGAACGTTTCCAGACCCGCCACACCAAGTACCACATCCCCAACAGCGAGGTGCTGCCGCGCCTGCCGGAGGCCGTCGACAACATGGCCGAGCCCATGGTGGGGCAGGACGCGGTGGCCTTCTATCTGCTCGCCGAGCGCGTCTCGCAAGACGTGAAAGTGGTGCAGAGCGGCCAGGGTGCGGACGAGGTCTTCGGTGGCTATTTCTGGTATCCGCAGATGGACGCCGATGAGGGAAGTGACCTGCAGCGTTTTGCGCGGCACTATTTTGACCGCACGCACAGTGAGTTCCTCGAGGCGGTGACCGAACCCTACCGTGGCGGCGATGACACCTCACGGCTGGTGCGCGAGCGCCTCGCCGAGCCCGGCGCCGACACCTTTCTCGATCGCGTGCTGCGCTTCGATGTTACCACCCTGATCGTCGACGACCCGGTCAAGCGCGTCGACAATATGACCATGGCCTGGGGGCTGGAGGCGCGTGTGCCCTTCCTCGACCACGAGCTGGTAGAGCTGGCCATGCGCATGCCGCCGGAGCTGAAACTCATGTCCGGCGGCAAGCATGTGCTCAAGCGCATCGCCCGCGGCCTGATTCCGGATGCGGTCATCGACCGGCCCAAGGGCTATTTCCCCATGCCGGCGCTAAAGTATGTGCGTGGTGACTTTCTTGAATTCATGCGTGATATCCTCGATTCTGCCGCCTGCCGGCGGCGTGGCGTGTTCGAACGGGCCTATGTGGAAAGGCTGCTGGCCGCGCCGGACCGCCACTTCACCAAGCTGCAGGGCAGCAAGCTGTGGCACCTGGCCTTGCTGGAGCTGTGGCTTCAGCGAAATGTGGACACGGCGCCGGAATAGGTACCGGAGAGTCTGACTTTTATGGTCAGGTATAGTGAGGTAGACTTTAACCTGAATCCGAGGGTTCAGGTTTAAATCGCTACACGGAGCCCCCATGTAGCGGATTACTGAATCGAACAGAGGTAGAGCAAGATGGACGTATTGGAACGCATCAAAGAACAGGTCGAGAGTCACCCGGTAGTACTTTATATGAAGGGCACGCCACAACTGCCGCAATGCGGGTTTTCCTCTCGTACCGCCGAGGCCCTGGGTGCCTGCGGCGAAGAATTTTCCTATGTGAACGTGCTCTCGGATCCGGAAGTCTTCGAGAACCTGCCGCGTTTTGCCGACTGGCCCACCTTCCCCCAGCTGTATATCAATGGCGAACTGATCGGTGGCTGCGACATCACCCTGGAGTTATATCAGCAGGGTGAACTGCAGAAGATGGTCAAGGAAGCCATGGTTGGCTGGAAGAAGGAAGACGCCTGAGGCAGCCCGGTGGGCGCCGGCATGGTTTTCGGTGGTTATTTCTTGTTTGTGGGATATCAACGCAAAGGACGCAAAGACGCAGAGAACGCAAAGAATTCTATATTTTCCTCTGCGACCTTTGCGCCTTTGCGTCCTCTGCGTTTATATCCCGTGGCCCGATAAAGCCCGTAGGATGGGCACCGCTCACCAGTTTCCATATATCTATTGGGCGTAGGAGCGGGCCATGCCCGCGATAGTCTTGTTTTTCACCACAGAGCTTGCTTTTTCGGACATTGTGGGAGCGGCTTCAGCCGCGAAGAAGGCGGGTTTATTCGCGGCTGAAGCCGCTCCCACAGATTAAGGAACGCAGCAATCGTAGGCGTGGCCCGCCCCTGCAGCGCGCAATCCACCCGATATACACCACCACCCGGTATGCTCAGCGCATGCTTGTCATCTGTTCCCCGTCCAACTAACTCTATCCACTGCGCGTAGTGGGCCATGCCCACCCTGCAATAGAATCATCTTTTCTTATGACCCGGTCGACTCAGGTTCAACCTCATCGACCGGCGCCGTGTCATAGGGGAGGCGAATGGTGAATACCGACCCCTCGCCGGGCGTGCTCTTTATGCTGATGTCGCCGCCCATCATCTGGCAAATGCGGCGGCTGATGACCAGGCCCAGGCCGGTGCCGCCGTATTTTCGCGTCGGCGATGAATCCACCTGCACGAAATCCTGGAACAGCTGCCCGATCTGCTCGGCGGTCAGGCCGATGCCGGTATCGCGGATGGCGAACTCGACCCAGGGCCGATGGTTCTGCCTGACCGTCTGTATATCCAGGTCGACCCGGCCGTTTTCGGTGAATTTGCAGGCGTTGCTGAGCAGGTTCAGCAATACCTGTTTCAGGCGCAGGGGGTCGCTGTGCAGGGTGGTGACCTCTGCCTGGCAGTTGACGCTCAGTCGGTTGCCGTTTTGTTTCGCCAGCGGCTGAACCGTGCTGATCACCTCCTCAATCAATGTGCAGACCTCGACCTTGCTGAGCTCCAGCTCCATCTTGCCGGCCTCGATCTTGGACAGGTCGAGGATGTCGTTGATCAGGGTCAGGAGATGTTTGCCTGCCCCGCTGATGCGTTTCAGATCATCCGTGATGGCCGGGTCGTCGATGTCCGCGAATTCCTCTTCCAGCAGCTCGCTATAGCCAATGATGGCGTTGAGCGGGGTGCGCAGTTCATGGCTCATGTTGGCCAGAAACTCGCTTTTGGTCTTGCTGGCGTGGAGGGCTTCGTCTCGAGCGACGGCCAGTTCCGTGGTGCGCTCGTTGACCCGTTGCTCCAGCAGGACATTCTGCTGCCGGAGTTCCCGGTCCCGCTCGGCGAGGGTGTCCATCATGCGGTTGAAGGCGTGGGCAATGACGGCGACCTCCTGGGGGCCCTTGTGGTCATCGGCACGGGTGCTGTGATTACCGTTCTCGGCCTCACTCATGATGTGCGAAAGGGTATCAAGAGGGCGGGTCAGGCGTGCCGTGATGTGACGCAGAACCAGGAGCAGCACGCCGGCCAGGGCCAGGGATATGGCGATATTGCTGATGAAAATGCTGACGATGGTTCTGTTCAATGCCTCCTTGCCCAGCTCGACCTCGACATAACCCAGCAATTCCGGCCCGGGATCGTCCGGGGCCAGCTCGGTGAGGTCGCTGCTCATCTGCGTCTGCACGGGGGCGGTGAAAAACCAGCCATCACGGGTTTCCACGATCTGCAACGCCTTGTTGGTGCCGATATCGTGATGATACGGAGGATGTTTCAGGCTGGAGTAACCCAGTTCCAGCAGCAGAGCATCCGAGAGATCGTGAATGGCGACATAGTGGACATCGGGAAACTCCAGTGTTCCCTGTGCCGCATCCCGGGCGTTTTCGCCCTCACTATAGAGCAGTGCCAGAGTGCTCTGGCGCGCCAGATTGCGGGTGATCTGCTGACCCTGCTCGATGAGGTTGTCCCGCGTCCGGCTGCTGCCCAGCAAAGAGGCGGCGAGCGACGAGATGAGGGCCAGGAAGACGATGCCGAGCGTGAAGGCAAGCGTGAGCTGGCGGCGAAAATTCGGCCGTCGGCGCTTGCGTGCTGACTTGGGGGTTAAAGAACGGTTGCGGTGAACTGAGGCCATGATCAGGGGCGTGGAAATACCAGATTGAACCGGCGTTGCTGTTGATAGGAGATGCTCAGGCCAAGGTGGCTTGCGGTACGCAGATTGACGGCGATATTCACTTCGCCGGTTGGCCGCAGGCCGGGCCTGGCGTCATTGTTGATGACGTGCAGGGCCAAACGGCCCAGATCCCGCCCAAGTCCCTGTTTGTTGGCGTAAAGGGAGAATAGCGCACCACGGCGCACATGGGCCGGGCTGCTGGAGAAGATCAGCAGGCGGCGCTGCCATGCCTCTTGCAGGAGATAGGACAGCAGTGATGTATCACCGGTAAGCGTGCTGTCCTGCAGCAGCCACAGGGCATCGCGGCCGGACTTCATCTCGTTGACCACCTCGCGGTAGAGGCGGGCGGCGCTGCGGATATTGGTCGCCGGACGGGCGATGAGCGTCAAGTCCTCCTGCTTTGCCGCCGCCTTGGCCCGGGGCAGCAGCCACTGGTGCCGCTCGGGGTTATAGACCAGATAGACGCGCCGTGTCTCCGGTGCCAGGGTATGCAGGCGCTGGAACAGCAACAAGGGCTTGGGCAGCAGGCTGATCGCCGGGTAGACATTCATGTCGGCCTTGGACAGGGACATCAGGCCACCGGCAATAACCGGTGTTTTCAATTGCAGGGCCTTTGCGGTCTCGATGCCCCGCCGCCCCAAGGCGATGATGACATCGTTGGGCTGTTGTTCGATGCTCTTTTTCAGAGCAGCCATATCCGGCTCAAGGGGCACCTCCAGGGGAATGATAGCGCCCCGGGTCGTCTCTTCAATGCCACGGATAATCTGCTCGAACAGTGTGGCGTAGCCCCCCTTGGCCTCAGGATAGATGACCGTGATGCGAGGTTGTGCCGCCAGCGAGGCGCTGCAGGGCCACAGTGCCAACACCAATAACAGCAGCCCCGCGTACGCCCAGTTTAGAGCGCCGGCGGGGCGTGGATGAATGCGGCGCTTACTGGCCGGATTCATGACGGGCCACCTTCGGGTGCAGATGGCTGGCCACAGCAGGTTATGGAGGGGTTGGTTTGTAACACTGTGGGGGACGATTTCAGCCGCAAGACCGGCTTCCATGAATTGAACAGGGCTTCCCTAAGCATGCAAGGCTTGGGTCCGTAATCGCAGATATATGCGGGTATTAACAGATTCTGAATGCCGATAGCCGATTCAGCGGTTCCTTGAATCATTGCGGGATCCTATCGGTCAACATCCGGTAAGCTTGAGCCATGTGGACTCGGTGAATGAGGCATTGTTACCGTTCGGCGTTGGTAAGGCAGAGTACCGACTAAGGGGGGACGGAGACAAGCGCTTTTTTACCTAATTTGTACCAAGGGCCTGTTGGGTTTGGATCAGTGTCGCGAGCTCGAAGGGCGAGTGAGTCAAAGTTCAGTCTGTTTGGCGGCAAGTGAGATTTGCCCCTTCTCCCCCTGGGGGAAGCTGATTGCACCACGCAAGATTTTATTAACGGGGCAGCACTGAAGTGCCATTCAGGCCGAACGCCTTTTTCCGGCAACCGGGCCAGGATAACCTAACTGGAATCTTCGGCTGCCGCGGGGCAATGGAAAAAAAATGAAACGAATGGTTTACACGGACGGGCTGAAATGACTAAAGTCTAGTGATCAATGGCCGCTGATGCTATGCCGTCCCATCCGTGTGCCACGCAGTTGCGGGCGGGAAACAATCCCTTTTCGGGTTATGCCGTATGCAAAACAATACCAAATCTGCACACCGTGTCCGCTTCACGGCAATGCCGATACATCTCCTTTCACTCCTGTTTCTCAGTGCCGCATTGCTGTTTACCGCCCCTCTGGCGGCCCAGCCTCTGGATGGAGATGACGACCTCATGATGATGGACGAAGAAATGGTGTCCATCGCCACCGGCGGCCTGCAGCCGCTCTCGCGTGCCCCCGCCGTGGCGACGGTGATCACCGCCCGCGACATCGAAGCCATGGGTGCCCGCAACCTGGATGAGGTGCTGGAGTCGGTGCCGGGGTTGCATGTGTCTCGCTCATCACTGTATTTGAATCCGATCTATAGCATTCGAGGTGTTCGAACTGACACCAGCCCACATGTGCTGATATTGCTTAACGGTGTGCCGTTGACCAATCTGTATCAGGGCAATCGCGGATCTTTCTCTACCCTGCCTATCGAGGATGTCGCGCGTGTCGAGGTCATTCGCGGCCCCGGTTCGGCCGTCTATGGCGCCGATGCCTTCTCCGGCGTCATCAACGTGATTACCAAGGGCGCGAAAGATATCGATGGCACCGAGGTGGTGGGTGAGATCGCCTCCTTTGGCACTCGCCGTGCCGCCTTGCTGCATGGGCAGCAGTTCGGTGAAACGGAACTGGCGTTCTATCTGGAATACCGGCAGACCGATGGCGATGAGGGGCGGGTGATCGAAGAGGACGCTCAGACCCTGTTCGACCGAGCCTTGGGCACCACGGCATCCCTGGCGCCCGGCCCCCTGGATACCCGGGGGAAGCGACTGGATGTGCGCCTTGATGCAAAGCGCGATCATTGGCGGCTGCGCCTGTGGAATTGGCGCCTGCAGGATATGGGTGTGGGGCCGGGGCTGGCGCAGGCGCTAGATCCCAATGGGCGTGTCGATTTTTCTAATTATCTCACCGATGCCACCTACGACAATCCGGACTTTGCCCGGGATCTGGGCCTTAAGGCGACGCTTAGTTACATGGGTATCAGTGGTGACTCACGCCAGCGCTTGTTCCCCGCCGGTACACGCCTGCCCATCGGCAGCGACGGCAATATCAATCCCACGAGCCCGGCCGGCATCGTTGATTTTCCCGATGGCCTCATTGGCAACCCCGATATCGATGAGCAGCACTGGCGGCTGGACAGCAGCCTGTTCTATACCGCGCTGCAGAGCCACCGCCTTCGCTTGGGAATGGGCGCCTCCCTCGGGCGCCTTCAGGCCCGTGAGGAGAAAAACTTCGGCCCGGGTGTGATCAATGGCAGCCAACCGGTGGTTGATGGTACGCTGACCGATGTCACTGGTACAGCCAATGTCTTCATCGGTGACCATGAGCGGCGGGCCTATTATCTGTCCCTGCAGGACAAATGGCAGCTGGCCCCCGACTGGGATCTCACCGCCGGCGTGCGTTACGACAACTACTCCGACTTCGGTAGCACCGTGAATCCCCGGTTGGCCCTGGTCTGGCAATCCCTTTACAACCTCACCACCAAGCTGCTCTACGGCCGCGCCTTCCGGCCACCGTCCTTTCAGGAGTTGTTCAACCAGAACAACCCCGTGGCCATCGGCAACAGGAATCTGAATCCGGAAACCATCGAAACCGTCGAGCTGGCCTTCGACTACCAGCCCACCTTCGAGATCCACACGACGGTGAATCTGTTCAGCTACGAAATCAAGGACCTCATTGAATTCGTGGATCCGGGTAGTGGTGTTTCGGTTGCGGACAATGTGGGCCGCCAAAGGGGGCGGGGTCTCGAATGGGATCTGGCCTGGGACGTCAGCCGGTCCATCGACATTCGTACCAACTACGCCTTTCAGGACGCCCGTGACACGACGACCGATGAGGCGGTGGCGGGCGTTCCCCGTCATCAGTTCTTTCTGCGTGGCGATTGGCGTTTCGCCCCGCAATGGAGCATTGATGGGCGCTTCAACTGGATTTCGTCGCGGCAACGGCCGGCTGGCGATGCCCGGCCCGCCGTGGCGGGCTACCGCACCGTGGATCTGTTTTTGCGCCGCACCGATATTCTTGGCAAGGGTGAGTTGGGTTTCATGGTGCGCAATCTGCTGGACCAGGATCGCCGGGAGCCCAGTCCTCAGGCCATTCCCAATGATTATCCCCTGGAAGGCCGCAGTTTTAGTGCGACAATAAAGCTCCACTTTTGAGTTGGGTAGGGTGGGCACCGCCCACCATGTCCGGTAATGGAAAAAGCCCAGTGGTGGGCAGTGCCCACCCTACTCAGTCCAGCAGCGCGTGCCGTGCGCGCTATCGCAGTATGAGCTTGTGACACCGCTCTGCGGTGTCACACATCCTGTGGCGCTCAGCGCCCACCCTACACCAGTCCAGTAGTGTGCGCCGTGCGCACCCTCGCAGTATAGTTGTAACCCGCTGAACAAAAACGAAAAACATAGCCCTTGATAAAGACGGGAAAATGTCTAGAATGAATAGTCATATTGAGTTCTGCTTCCGGGGTGATCATGAAGGCGTCTATAGTAGATTTAAGGTATAAAACAAACGATATTCTGAAGGCTCTTGACAGAAACGAGAGTGTTACCGTTTTGTATCACGGAAAAATAAAAGGTGTAATCAGGCCTGTTCGAGAGAAATCAGGATTAAAAATCAAAGACCACCCGTTTTTTGGTATGTATGGGGAGTCTGAGGAAACAGTATTGAAAGAATTGGAAGATTTGAGAAAGTCCCGTCATGATCTATGACACGGATATTTTAATTTGGGTTCAGAGGGGGAATGAGAAAGCAGCCAGGCTGATTGAAAAAGATATAGACAGGCATCTTTCGGTTCAAAGCTATATGGAATTACTACAAGGGGCAAAAAATAAAACACATCACAAGTATGTGAAGGACTTTATCAGCGACTTTGCGTTTTCTATTTTACCGTTCACTGAAAACATAGGGCATCGGGCATTGATATACGTGGAAGAGTATGCTCTTTCATCAAATATGAGGGCGGGTGACGCCATTGTCGCTGCTACAGCCGTTGAAAATAATATGAAGCTTGTTTCCAGTAACGTAAAGAATTTTAAGGTTGTGAATGAGTTACAGCTCAAGCCTTTCAAACCATGACATACATAACATTGCAGCCAGCCGGGTGGGGTGGGCACGCTTTTTGTGCCCACGCGGATGTAAAACCGGGCCAACATCCATTGAATAGTACTACTCGCATTAAACCAAATTTAACGCGTGGGCACATAAAACATGCCCACCCTACACCAAAAATGAAGGGCATTAGCGGCGCATGAGCACAGACAAACCTGACCGTGGCCAGATCCAGAGCCGCAACGAACCCTTTACCGAACGCACGGCAACCCGCATCTGCGAAGAGACGCCCAGCACGGAGAACCCCTACCTGAGTCAATCGTCCCGCTGCCACGGCTATGACCTGGGCGAGCTGATGTGCAAGCGCAGCTTTGTCGATGTCCTGTTCCTGCTCCTGCGCAGCGAGTTGCCGACCCCGGAGCAGGGGGAATTGTTCGAGACCCTGCTGATCGGTCTGAGCAATCCCGGCCCCCGGCATGCGGCGACCCGCGCGGCCATGACTGCCGGGGTGGGCAAGACCGATCCGACGCATATTCTGCCCATCGCCCTCTCGGTGCTGGGAGGGGATCATCTCGGTGGCGGCGAGGTTACAGCTTCCATGGCCTTTCTGCGCCGTCAACGGAACAAGGATCCCCAGGCCGTGGCGGAGGAGCTGCTGGCCACTTGCGAACGCCCGGCGGAAGGGGACTGGCGCGCGGCGCCCGGCTTCGGCAGCCGCTTTGGCGGCATCGATCCCCTGCCGCTGTCGATGGCCGATCAATTGCAGGCCCTGCCGGGGGCGGGGGAAGCCCTGCACTGGGGCAGCCGCTTTGCCGAGGCCTTGCAGGCGGAACAGGGGGGCTGGCTGATGCCCGCGGTGGCCGCCGTGGTATTTCTGGACCTCGGCTTTCATCCCCGCGCCGGGGCTGGCCTGTTCCAGATTGCCGCTGCACCGGGGCTGCTCGCCCATGGCCTTGAGCTGGCTAACCAGCCGAGAACGGCCATGCCCTTTCCCGACGACGATCATTATTTCATCGAGGTATAGCATCGTGACATCGAAGAATTCACTGTGGGATAGGCAGCGGGGCGTGATCCGCAGCCGGAAGGGCGGGTGGATCATTGGCCGGGGGGTCTATTACGGCCGGTACTCGCTGCTGGATGATCTGGTGGGGCAGACTTCTTATTTCCAGACCCTGTTGCTAGCCGTTCTGGACGAGCTGCCTAAGAGGCATATCGCTGACTGGGCTGAGGCAATGTATCAGTGTATGAGTTACCCGGATCCCCGGCTTTGGTGCAATCAGATAGGTAGCCTGTCGGGAGCCGCACGTACTTCAGCTGTTGCTGGGGTTACTGCAGGTATCCTGGCCTCTGACTCCCACATGTATGGACCAGGTACCGTCATAAAAGATGTTTACGAATTTCTCCAACAGGGGCTGATACAAAAAAACAACAAAGCTTTGTTGCCTCAGATATTGAGAGACTGTGCACGGAGGTGGGGAAAGCGTTTTATCATTTCCGGTTTTGGGCGGCCTTTGGCAACAGGTGATGAGCGGATTGCCGCCATGGAGCAGGTTGGTGCTGAGCTGGGGCTGGAGGCTGGGCCGTATTTGAAATTTGCCTATGATGTAGAGCGGTATTTGATAGAGACGCAGGGCGAGAGTTTAAACTTAACGGGTTACGGGGTTGCGGTAATGATGGATCTTGGCTGGACGCGGGTACAGATTCAGCGAGTATATGCCATTGTCGTCACCAGCGGCGTCGCCGCCTGCTACAGC
>CAJVYS010000041.1 GCA_913009875.1 uncultured Gammaproteobacteria bacterium
TGTCTCCACCGTGGACTGCTGACCGCCGGCCGGCGGGCGCTGACCCTGTCCGGCCTGATAGCGGGCGTACAGGCCGCGCAGAAAGGGCAGGTAGCGCAGCAGCACCCAGCCGCGCCGCAGCAGGGGCAGCAGGGCGAAGGCGAGGGCGGCGATCCAGTTGAGGCGTCCGGTGGCGGCAAGGAAGGCGATACCCAGCACCAATACGGCGAGCCCCACCCGCTTGAGAACACGGATCACGTTGTGCGGCGGGGTGCGCACGAACCAGCGTATCGCCAGCCAGGCGCAAAACAGCAGGATAAGGAGGAGCAGCAGACGGGACATGTCAGCGCCGGGTGAGCTTTAGCAGGGTGCTGCCATGGCGGCGGTGAAAGTCCGTCAGTGCGCTGTGGCCGCCGACGGCGAATACCGCCACGGCGGTGAGTAGGTCGCGCAGCTGTTGCGCGCTGCCGGTATCGAAGGGGCAATAAGCACCGCCACTGAGTTCGGCGAGATGACGGAAGGCCTGTGCGGCGTTGGGGTCATGTCCTTCATGAAACAGGAACAGCGGCACCCCAAGCAGGCCCAGCTGTCCGGCCATCTGGCCCAGACTGTCGATATTTTCCTCCACGCAGTCGCCGATAAAGACCACGGCGTTGACCTTTTGTTTACGGGTTTCGCGCAGGGCATGCTGCAACAGTTTGCCGATCTGCGTATGCCCGGCGAGACAGTGTACGGCGGTCATTTCACGCAGCAACTGGCGGCTGTCTGCAAGCCAGGGGGTGGGGTGAAATTCACCAAAGCCACGGTAATAGCATAGCTGGATATCGAGGCTGCCCAACTGGGCGGTGGACTGAAACATTTCTGCCTGCAAATGGCTGGCGCGATCCCAGCTGGCCTCGCGGCTGGCGGTGGCGTCGAGGGCGAAGATCAGGCGGCCCTTGTTTTTGGCGTCTGCGCGCACGGCTGGTGTCGCCGCAGCTTTTTGCAAAAAGGCGGTGACATCGGTCGCGGAAGATTTTTTTGGGAGCTTTTTATCGTTAGACATGTGTGTCTAGTCCTTGCCGGGCGTGACTCGTGATGCTACCTGTCGGGCGCGCTCACGGGCCTGCTCGATGGTCTCGCCACGCGCCAGGGCCACGCCCATGCGCCGTCGCACGAAGGACTCCGGTTTGCCGAACAGGCGCAGATCCGTGCCGGGCACGCGCAGCGCCTCGGCGACGTTGTCGAAGCGGATGTCGCTGGCCTCCAGGCCACCGTAGATGACCGCGCTGGCAGCGGGTTCGCGCAATGTTGTGTCCACTGGCAGGCCGAGAATGGCGCGCGCGTGCAACTCGAACTCGCTCTGCCATTGGCTGGCCATGGTCACCATGCCTGTGTCGTGGGGACGCGGACTGACCTCGCTGAACCAGACCCGGTTGTCCTTGATGAACAGCTCGACACCGAACAGGCCGCGGCCGCCGAGGCTGTCTGTGACCTTTTGCGCGATCTCGCGGGCGCGCGCCAGGACCGTGTCCGACATGGGCTGCGGCTGCCAGCTTTCCACGTAGTCGCCCTGTTCCTGGCGGTGGCCGATGGGGGCGCAGAAGTGGGTCTCCACCTCGCCGTCGGCGCTTAGGGCGCGCACCGTGAGTAGAGTGATCTCGTAATCGAAGTCGATCATTTCCTCGACAATCACCCGCGTGCCGCTGACGCGGCCACCGCTCATGGCGTAGTCCCAGGCTCGCTGCACATCATCGGGACCGTAGATGGCGGTCTGTCCCTTGCCCGAGGATGACATCACCGGCTTGACGATGCAGGGGTAGCCGACGCCGCCGTCGATAGCCATCTGCAATTGGTTCAGCGAGTCGGCAAAGGCATAACGGGAAGTGGGTAGCTCCAGCTCTTCCGCGGCGAGGCGGCGAATGCCTTCGCGATTCATGGTCAGTTGGGTGGCGCGCGCGGTGGGGATGACCTCGGCGAGGCCGTCGCGCTCGACCTCCGCCAGCGCGTCGGTGGCGATGGCCTCGATCTCCGGCACCACCAGTTGCGGTTTCTCCGTTTCGATGAGCTTACGCAGGGCGGCGCCGTCGGTCATATCGATAGTGTGGGCACGGTGCGCCACCTGATGGCCGGGGGCATTGTCGTAACGATCCACGGCAATAGTCTCCACCCCCAGGCGCTGCAGGGCAATGATGACCTCCTTGCCCAGTTCGCCGGCGCCCAGCAGCATCACGCGGGTGGCGGAGTCGGACAGCGGCGTGCCGATGCTCATGGCTTGTTCCCCTTGGTGGCGTTTTGCGTGAACCGCTGGATGAAGGCGGTGATGGCTTGTCGCACAGCCTCCGGCTGTTGGCTGCCGCGGATATCGGCCAGCAGCAGATTGCGCAGCACCGGCAGGAACAGCAGGTCGGCGAGGATGCTGTCGAAGGCGCGCTGGCCGCTTTCCGCCAGGCGCTGCAAAAAGCGTGCACGCAAGGCGTTGTCATACAGGGTCTCCCAGGCGCGACCGGCGATGGCGGCGAGGATTTCCGGGTGGCTGCCCGGCTCGCTGTCCAGCGCGGCCCGGGTGGCGGCGATGACCTTTTCGCGGTTACCGCCATGGGACAGGCCGCGCAGGGTGGCGGCGATCAGCACCGGGTCGGGCGTGTGCGAGGCTAGTTTCGTTTGCAGGCGCTGGGCGATGCTGTCGACCAGCTCGTCACCGAGGGTCTCGTTTTCCAGGCAGCCACACAGCACATTGAAGGGCTCGGCGGGCAGTTGCGGAATGGCGTCGGCAAGCAGGGCGGTGTGCTCGGCGTGACGCACGGCGACGTCAGCGATACCCTGCAGGCCGACGAACTGCCACTGCTCGAAGCCCTGTTCGCCGCGGAAGTATTCCAGTGCGTGGGCGTATTGTGGTGAGGGTCGCTGGCCTTGCGTGTGGGCGATGCAGGCATGCAGGCTGGCCATTTGTGCCTCGTTGGGCTTGAAGCCGAAGGGGTTGTCGCCAAGCTGGTCTTCGCTGTTACCGCTGGTGGTATCGGCCTGGCCGGCGCTGTCGATGATGCGGCGCAGGAATTCGTCGCGCGCGGCCTGCACCAGCAGGCCCTGCTCATCGAGGGGAAAGCGCAAAAACCACAGATGTGGCTCGTCGGTCTGGGTGTCGTTGAACAGAATGCCCAGCCAGGCGGCCTGCTGGAAGGGCTGCGGCCAGGGTTCGTTGGCATTTTCGAAGGCCATGAAACGCTCGCGGGGGATCTCGGTGATGTGGCGGCCGAGGCTGAAAAAGCGCGGCTGGGTGCCGATCTGGTCGAGGAAGTCGTAGAGGCTGGGGGTAGTGGTCACGGTGCAAGGGTCTGCCAATGGTCGGGGCGGCGATTTTAGCAGGCTGGGGCGAAAACCTCATGTGGCAGTGTGAGAGCTGGCCGCATATTTTTTGAGCCCCTGAGGGAGTGGCTTTAGCCGCGAAGTGATGTTTGATGCGGCCTTCGCGGCTGAAGCCGCTCCCACAAGGTGTTGTGTACCTTCCCCTGTTGTCTGTACCGTTATCCACGGATTCATCTGCCGGATCAATAATACACGTGGGGTGTCAGTTACAGGTAAACTTGCGCCCCATGCTGAATTTTCAAAATGTTTCCCTGCGGCGCGGTGTGCGCCTGCTCCTCGAAGGTGTCGATCTCACCATTCAGCGCGGTGAGCGCTGGGGTATTGTCGGCCGTAACGGCAGCGGCAAGTCCAGCCTGCTGGCCTTGGTGCTGGGGCTGCGTGACCCCGTCGGTCTGCACCCGGATGGCGGCGAGGTGTCATTGCCACCGGATATCGTTATGGCCCACGTGGCGCAGGAAACGCCGGCGACGCAGCGCAGCGCCATCGATTACGTGATGGACGGCGACACGGAGTTGCGTAGCCTGCAGGCGCAGCTGGCGGAGGCCGAGGCGGCCGATGACGGTGCGCGGCAGGCCAGCCTGTTCGCCAGTCTTGAGGCCGTCGACGGTTACACGGCACCGACCCGGGCGGCACGGCTGATGGCCGGTCTGGGCTTTAGCGAGGCACAGATGCAGACCCCGGTGACGGACTTTTCCGGCGGCTGGCGGATGCGCCTCAATCTGGCCCAGGCGCTGATGTGCCGCTCTGACCTGTTGTTGCTCGATGAGCCCACCAATCACCTCGACCTCGATGCCGTGCTGTGGCTGCAGGACTGGCTGCGCGCCTACCCCGGCACGGTGCTGCTGATCTCCCACGACCGTGACTTCCTCGACCTGTGCGTGGATCACATCGCCCTGCTGGCCGAGCAGCATCTGCATGCCTACACCGGCAATTACAGCGCCTACGAGAAACAGCGCACCGCTCAACTGGCGCAGCAACAGGCGGCGCACGAAAAACAGCAGCGCACTGTCGCCCACCTGCAACAGTTCGTCGACCGCTTCCGCGCCAAGGCCACCAAGGCGCGGCAGGCGCAGAGCCGTCTCAAGGCCCTGGCGCGCATGGAGGAGATCGCCCCGGCGCATGTGGATTCACCCTTTACCTTTGGCTTCCGTGCGCCCAAGGATGTACCGCACCCACTGCTGCAGCTGACCGAGGTGGATCTGGGCTACGGCGGCGAGCCATTGCTGCGCGGCGTGAAGATGGACATCCAGCCCGGTGACCGCCTTGGCCTGCTGGGGCCCAACGGCGCCGGTAAGTCCACCCTGATCAAGGCTCTGGTCGGAGAGCTGGCGCCGCTGGCCGGTAGCCGTAAGGCGGCCAAGACCCTGCAGATCGGCTATTTTGCCCAGCACCAGTTGGAGCAGCTTCACGGCGATGACAGTCCGTTAGGGCATCTGCGCCGTCTCGATCCGGTGGCCAGTGAGCAGGAACTGCGCAACTATCTGGGCAGCTTCGGTTTTATCGGCGACCAGGCTCTGTCATTGGTTGCGCCCTTTTCCGGGGGGGAGAAGGCGCGCCTGGTACTGGCCCTGCTGGTCTACCAGCGGCCCAATCTGTTGTTGCTCGACGAGCCGACCAATCACCTCGACCTGGAAATGCGCCATGCCCTCAATCTTGCCCTGCAGGATTTTGAGGGTGCCATGTTGATTGTCTCCCATGATCGTCATTTGCTGCGCAGCGTCTGTGACCGTTTCGTGCTGGTGGCCAGTGGGCATGCCGAGCCCTTTGATGGCGATCTCGATGATTATGCGCGCTGGATGGTGGAGCACCGCCGCCAGCCGGTTGTGTTTCCGGCAAAGGCATCGACGTCTTCGCAGGTGAAAAAAGATTCGGCGGCCGACCGCCGCCAGCAGCGCCAGCAGGAGGCCGAGCGGCGCAAGCGGCTGAAGCCCCTGCGCGATAAGGTCAATCAGAGTGAAAAACGGTTGGAGCGGCTGCAGGATGAGCAGGAAATACTGGAGGCGCGGCTGGCCGATGCGGCCATCTACAGCGTGGAGAACAAGTCAGCACTGAGTGAATTGCTGGCCGATCAGGTGCGGGTGAAGCGCGAACTGGCCGAGGTCGAGGAACAGTGGATGGTGGCCGCCGAGGCGCTGGAGTCAGCGGAGCAGGCCCTGTAGGAGCGGCCCCTCAGGCCGCGAGGACCGTGGTGGGAAAGCAATCGCGGCCTGAGGGGCCGCGCCTACGGTCGGGTGATCAATGTGTTTTATTGCCGGTTTATATATTCGGATCGCTACACTACGCTAGAATCCCTTCTTCCCTGATCAACGATGCGCCTTGGGCGCGTGGAGCAAAGCAGTCCCATGTCCGAGCAAGATGAATACACTCCCATCCAGCGCATCAAAAAATCGCAAGAGAATACCGTCGTGGCCCTCGGTGTGGCGATCGGCTTTGTGCTGCTGCTCTATTTCTTCAGTTTTGCAGCGATGGTGGATGCAGGCAATGCGATGGCCTGGTTTCAGGCCATCACCACGGCACTGATGGCCGTGATGCTGGTGTTTCTCAAGCGTATTGCCTTTTGGCTGACCCGTCTGCGGCTGGGTCGGCGAGCGGAATTTCGTGATGTGTTCGCTTCGCTGACGCCGTCTGATCTGGATGGCGTAACGTTGAATTAGTACTCTTTCACGCCTCATTCTTCCCGATGGGGCGCACGCTGCTTGGCTTCGTTGACACGCAGGTTGCGACCAAAAAAATCCATGCCGTTCAGGGCGGCGATGGCGGCGTCTGCTGCTTGACCTTCCATTTCCACAAAACCGTAACCCCGCGGACGGCGGGTGACGCGATCCGTCATCAGGCGTACGGAAATGACCTTGCCGTGGGCCTCGAACAGTGCCTGCAGGTCTTCACGCGGGGCGCTGAAGGCGACGTTGCCTACGTAAATGGATTTTATTTCGCCGCCACTGTCGCTAGCCGGGGTCGAGGGCGCCTTTGCGCTGGGGCGTTCGGGTTGTTCACCGTCATTGAAAAAGCTGCCGAAAAAGTGGCCAATGATGAGTCCGGTCATCAGCAGGAGCAGGGTATTGCCGGTATTGCCGATGGTAAACCAGACGAGGCCGCCGATGATGCCGGCGATGGTCAGGCTGATGAAGTAGGTGGATAGGGATGGGGCTCGAAACGTCATGAGATGTGATTCCGCATTTTAGTGGTTACCGTGGCAGGGAAACTTCCTGTCACAGAGGCGGGCAATCTTATACCAAAATGGCGGGACTTTACGAGGGCGCTTCTAATAATAGATTGTGTCCTCTGCGTGACCTGGAGGCTGTAGCTGCCAGGCGTGATTCGCAGGAAAGGAGGTCCCCTTTTCAAGAATCGTAACGCAGCAGATGCAGCCTTCAGGTCACGCCCTGCGGGGCTTTACGCCCGATGCAGACTCTGCGTTGTACTTTCTTGCCAGGCAGTCGGCCTGACTTCAAAAGCACGCCTTGATTCTGCACCGGGCGTAAAGCCAGAGGCTGCAATCTATTATTAGAAGCGCCCTCAAGCGAAGCCGTCGTAGAGCAGCACACGCAGGGCGTTGAGGGTGTCGGTGTCGTAATTGCGGAAGGCGAGGGCGGCTCCACCATCGTGGTTGCGCACCACCCGTGCCGGCAGGCGATGCTGTCGGGTTCCATTGGCGCTGCGCAGGCTAAATGAGACTTCCAGTTTTTTGTCGATGTCGAGTTGTGAGGTGGTGTCGATGAAGATGCCACCGATGCTGATGTTTTTGCTGCTGGCCTGCAGGATCTCCTGCCCATCGTCGAGCAGGGTGATGCGCAGGTGTATGTCCTGACGCTCACTCCAGCGATTGTCAAAATCCACAGAATTGTCCATGACCTGTTTTCTTGTAGGCTTTACCGCGCCCGTCATTATATAGCGGGCGCGGAATGTTTTTTAACAACCTGTTAATGGGGCATTACAGGGTGCTCAAAGTGTCGATGAGCCTCGGGCAGGGCTCAAGAAAACTCAGGCCGATGCCTTTGGGTGTGCTACGGACGATGATGGCCTTTACCGGCGGTACGGCACGCATGTAGCTGGGGCTTTCGGTGATGATCTCGACTGTGTGATTGGGCTTTAATGTTGCCGAGTCCAGTTCGATAAAGAGACCGTTCTGGCTGAAGTTGCGGATATGGGCGCTAATAATGCCCAGCGGCTCGTAACTGATACGGGTCGGGGTGTTGGTCGGGCTGCGGGTCTGGTGGCGGCGTTCCATTTTCCGTGAGACTCCCTGTGGGGTTGTTGACGCGCGTTGTGAGCCATGGCAGAGGCCATTTGCTGTGGATTGACAAGTGCCTGATTGGCTCTGGTGGGTATTGCCGAGCTGCGCACTATAGCGGCACGCGACAGCAGCGGGTATTGGGGGTAGCATGGCAAGATCAAGGGTAATTGCCTACCACTGTAAGGGGTTGGCGTGATGTTATGGCTGTGCGTGCCGCTCACTGCGCCGACCGTTTGCCGGCAGGGTGAAACGGAAGGTGGCGCCGCCGGCGTCGTTGACCTCGTGGCTGAGGCGGCCGCCGTGATCCTCGATGATGGTGGTGCTGATGGCCAGTCCCAGCCCCATGCCCTCGGGCTTGGTGCTGAAGAAGGGTGAAGAGAGTTTGTCTCTGGTGTCGTCGCTGAAGCCGGGGCCGGTGTCGCTGATGGTGATACTGATCTCCTGGCTTTTGCAGCAGTCGAGCATGATTTTTAATTCTTTGCGGTCGCCCTCCACGTCCTCTTTCACTTCACTCAGTGCATCGATGGCATTGCGCAGCAGGTTGAGGATCACCTGTTCCACCTGGATGGCATCGGCATTGACCAGAGGCAGGGTGGCATCCTGCAGGATATCCAGTTTGATCTCGTTGCTGAGGATTTCGCCGCGCACCAGGCTCACGGCGCGGCGCACCACCTGAGTGATATCGGTGGGTTCGCGGTGTGGTTTGCCCTTGGTGACGAAGTTGCGCAGATGCTGAACGATGGTGGCGGCGCGTTGTGCCTGGACAATGATCTGTTCCAGGATGGGGCCGAGTTTTTGTGGGTCGTCATCGGCTTTGCGCAGGCGGTGCAGGCAGCCCTGAGTATAGGTGGCAATCGCGGCCAGTGGCTGGTTGATTTCGTGGGCCAGGCCGGAGGCCATTTCACCCACGGTGTTGATGCGTGCCACGTGTGCCAGTTTCTCCTGGTGCTGGCGGGCGATCTCCTCGGCCTGTTCGCGCTCGGTGATCTCCTTGCGCAGCTGTTCGTTGATGCTGCTCAGTTCCTGGGTGCGGTCGGCCACCAGTTCTTCGAGATGCACGCGCTGCTTTTCCTGCTGGCCGGTTTCGCGCGCATGCTTCAGCTGCTGGTTTTCGCGTCGCAGTTCAGCCAGTTCCTGCTGCAGTTGCTCAATCTTGTCCATGTCAGTGATCTCTATTTCCAGCGAAACAGTGCTGCACCCAGCAGCAGAAAAACCCCGCTCATCAGGGTCAGTACCATCAGTTGCGTACTGATCCCTGCCAGTCCAGCGCCGTCGATCATAATAGCGCGTGAGGCATCGATGATGTGAGTTAGTGGGAACAGCAATGCCAGTTTTTGGATCAGCGGGTTGGTTCCTTCCAGTGAAAACCACACCCCGGAGAGAAACATCATCGGCCAGCTCAGTACGTTGAGAATGCCGCCAGCCAGTTCTTCGCTGGCGATGCGTGCGGCTACCAGCAGGCCGAGGCTGATGAGGCTGACGGCGCCGAGGGCGAACACCAGCAGTAGCAGGGTGTAGCTGCCGAACATGCTGAAGTCGATGAACAGGTTGGCGCCGGCGTAGACGCCGCTGGTGATGGCGAGGATCAGCCACAGGCGTGATACCACCTGCGCACTGAGAAACTCGAAAGCGGTCAGCGGCGTGGCCTGCAGGCGCTTGAGCACGCCACTCTTGCGGTAACGCACGATGACGTAGCCGACACCGAACAGGGCAGAGAACATCATGTTCATGGCCAGTATGCCGGGGATCAGCCAGTCCACGTAGCGGATTTCGCGGCCGCTGACGGTCTGGCGCTGGAAGCCGCCGGCCGGTGCCTCCACCGTGTCCGAGCCGTGTAGCACCCGTTCCAGCATGTAGCCCTTGGGTGAGTCGCGGTTGACCCAGTAATGGTGCTGGTCGAGGTCGAACAGCATGTCCAGTTGGTGGCGCTCCACCTTGGTGATGGCCGGTGCCAGCGTGCTGACGGGGATGAAGCGGATGTAGTCAGTACGGAAGAAGGCCTGTGTCTTCTGTACTTCTGCCAGTTTCTGTACCGGGTCTGCGGCATAGACACTGACTTTGTACAGATCCATGGGCTTGCCGGAAAAGGCGAAGGCGAAGCCGGCGACGATGAGTATCGGGAAGATGATGTTCCAGCCCAGTGCCGCACGGTCGCGGACGAATTCGCGATTGCGGGCCTTGAGCACGGCCAGAAAACGACGCCAGCTCATGCGCGAAGCTCCTCGCCGGTGAGGGCCAGGAACAGGTCTTCGAGGGTGCGCGGGCGGATCTGTAGACCGGCCAGGGAGATGTCATGGTCGAGCAGGATGCGGATGGTGGTGTTGATGTCGCGGCTGAGGATTTCCACCGTCTCTTCTTCCTCGTGCAGGGTGACCGGCAGGGGGAGTTGTGCCGGGTCACCGGGAATGTCAGCGCGCGGTAGCCGCAGTACCACTTCGTCGAAATGCTCGGCCAGCAGGGTCTTGGGTGAGCCGCGGGTGATGATTTTACCGTGATCCATAATGGCGATCTCGTCACATAGCTCGTAGGCCTCTTCCATATAGTGAGTGGTGAGCAGGATGGTCTTGCCCTGCGCGCGGATGCGTTTCACCAGTGCCCACAGGTTGCGCCGTGCCTGCGGGTCGAGGCCGGTGGTGGGTTCGTCGAGGAACACCACCTGCGGGTCGTTGACCAGGGCGGTGGCCAGCAACAGGCGCTGGCGTTGTCCGCCGGACAGCTTGCGGCTGTCGCGATCGAGAAATTCACCCAGCGAGCAGGTGTCGATGAGTTCGTCGATGGGTGTGGTGCGCGGGTAGAAACTGCCGAACATCTGCAGCGCCTCACGCACTGTCATGTAATCCTGCAGCGCGGTGGACTGGAACATGATGCCGGCATCGTTGCGGAAATCCGCGCCCACGGGTTTGTTGCGATAGCGGATTTCACCGTCGTCGGCGTCAGTGATGCCTTCGAGCATTTCGATGATGGTGGTCTTGCCAGCGCCGTTGGGGCCCAGCAGGCCAAAGCAGGTACCCGCTTCGAGACCGAAGCTGACGTCGTTGACGGCCGCCACGTCACCGAAGCGTTTGATCAGGTGGGTGGCCTGCAGCAGTACAGCCATGCGGGGCGATCCTCGGGCCGGGAAAGCGGCATAGGATAGAGGGCGAAGGCGGGTAAAGGAAGGGCCTGCACTCTTTCCAGAGTGATATTTCAGGATTCAGCGGGTCTGCCGGTGTTCATGGCAGTGCGGCTTTTTCCGGATCCGGGCGGTCTACGGCCGACGGTGGGCTGGTTCGTTCTCGGGGGTGCCGTAACTGTGGTGGTACATGGAAGTACTGGGTCTCTTGTTTAATGCTTTGTTCCTCGATGATGGCATCGAAGTGTTGCTGCAGCCAACTCAGTGTTTCATCAACCAGGTTCTCCGGCACACTGGCTCCGGAGGTTAGTAATACAGTACCAACGGTATCGAACCAGTGTCGCTGGAGTTCCTCAGGGCCGTCGATCATCCGTGCTGGTGTGCCCAGTGACTGAGCGACGTCGGCAAGACGTCGTGAGTTGGAGCTGTTCTGGCTGCCAATGATGATTGCAAGCTGTGCCTCAGGGGCCAGTTTTCGCACGGCCTGCTGGCGATTGTGGGTGGCGTAGCAGATGTCGTCCGTCCGGGGTTGTTCGATGTGGGGGAAACGCTGTTGCAGGGCCATCTCGATGTCCTGTTTGTCGGCCACGCTGAGGGTGGTCTGGGTCAGATAGGCGATACGGTTGGGCTTGCCCACGTCGAGAGTTGCCACGTCGTCCACTGACTGCACCAGATGGATGGTGCCTGGCGCTTCGCCCATGATGCCGACCACCTCGTCATGGCCGCGGTGGCCTACCAACACGAGGGTATAGCCTTTGCGCGCATAGCGCACCGCCTCACCATGCACCTTGGTCACTAGCGGGCAGGTGGTATCGATAACATTCAATTCACGCGCTTGTGCCTCCTGTCGTATGCGGGGCGACACGCCGTGAGCACTGTACATGAGTGTCGCGCCTACCGGCACATCCTGCAGATGGTCGACGAAGACAACACCGCGGGCGGAAAAGTGCTCTACCAGATACGTGTTATGGACTATCTGATGATAGACATATAGGGGGGCGCCGAAGCGCTGTAAGGCCAGTTCGAGGCCCTTGATCGCCATTTTGACACCGGCACAGTAGCCCCTTGGGTTTACCAGTAGAATTCGCATGGGTCATCTCCTATGACTGGGATGCTTTCCCCGCAGTCCATGATCAAACTTCTTGCCTACTACTCCGACAATATAATGTGGTTGATGTACTAGTGCAGAGCCTGGCCCGATAAATTTAGGATGCAAGCTGCAAATTACCCTTATTGCCACACCGATTTCCGGTACTATAATCTGATTGAATCAACCCGAATTACATTCATTTATCTGCCAGGGGGCACCATGAATACGCGCGCTGAATCTGTCGTAAAGGAACAACCTACCGGCCTGGAAGACGTCACCCGCTCGGTTCGGGCTGTGATACGCGCCTCGCGCACTGTGGGTGAGGCGTCGGCGGATGTGCTGGAGCGCGAACTGGCAATGGCCATCAGTATCTCCGAGCAGATCCGGGACAATGTATTTTCTGAGAAGATGCTGGAAAAGGCCCGTACTGAAGGCCTGCCGGCTCGCCTGCGCTCCGATGCCCATCGCGCCCTGGATCTGGCCGCCGATGCTGGCGCCATCGTCTATAATAGCGCGCTGACCTTTCTGGAAAATTTTGCCGATGAGCGCCGTGCACCGTTGGCTTCGTTGAATGCGGCATCCACGCCTCTGGCCACAGCGGAACCCGTCAACAAGGGTTGATTCTCATCGACTGAACGAATACTACGCCGAAGCCTCGGCGCGGTATTCGGCGTCAGCTGTCTTTCTCGTTGGCCGGCACCTCACCGGGCAGTACCTCGAATTCCACTTTAATCTCCAGATCACCGTTATCCACGCCAATGTGTGCCACATAATCGCCGGGGGCGGTCTGCGTGTCGGTATTGATGAACAGGGTCAGCTTTTCGAAATCCTTGGGGGCGATGTCCAGACATTCCGGCTGAAAGCGCAGGGCGGCCTCGGTCAGGGGTTGGCCGGCGCCGATACGTGTGCCGCGCATGTCCTGGCAGGCAAAGACCAGGTTTTCCATGGGCTGGTCGGCGGGATTCTCCATCGACAGGGGAATGCGCAGCGTCTCACCCTGATGCACTTTGGGGAGGTTTGGCGCGGTGTTGTCTTTTTCACGGGTGTCTGTGGCTTCGCTGGCCGGGGCGTTTGCCGATGTGTTCTTGGTTGGCTTGCTACCCGTTGTCCCACTCGCAGCGCCGCCCACCACGGAGACCACAAGGCCAATGACGTTGGTCAGGGTCGTCACTCCATAATGCACCATCTCGCCAAGCGGTCCTTGCAGGGTATCCGGGCGGGTGACGGGTTTGCCCGCTGCAGTGACTTCCGCCAGAGTTTTGACAATCGCTGCACCCACGCCGAAGGCCGCATTGATGACGTCCGAGACACCTTCTGCCACCGATGGGTCGGCACGCTTTTCCTGCTGTTCGCTCTGATTTTGTTTATTCATGATTATCGGGTCAGTGATCGTTTTTGTTCAGTAATACGGAAAGCCGGGAATTGGATTTAAGGATTGCCCGGCGGTGTGGTTTTGGGTTGCGGGCATGGGTCATCCTCACACTGCTGGGGGGTGGCCACCGTGGCGCCCGTCAGGCGCAGGGACATGACGCGGTTTTTGCCCATGCGCAGTTCCATGACATAGTCGGAGGCAATATGCCAGGGGTTACAGAAGCGCAATTGCAGGGGCGTGCGCATTTGTAGTGCGTGATGAATGGGTTCGGCAAGTGCCGTATTCACCTTCAGCGCATGATCCAGTGGTTCGATCTTATGGGTCTGATGATGATCGTTGGCAAAATGATGGGCCATGCGGACATGCAGCGGGGCCTTTTCATCGCCCTTGATGGTGATCTCGCCGGAGACCTTGCACTCGCAGGGGTGGTCTGCATCCCAGCACACCATGTGAACCAGCGGCTGCTGGGGATGGGTGGCATGCTGTATTTGATGTTTGACCGGCGGTTTTTCACAGTCGCCATGTACCTGCAGTCTGCCATCGTGGTGAAAGTTGTCACCGGCCTTCTGTTCGATGACGAGGGTTTTGCTTTCCCGGGATTTCTTCTCTGCCATGAGTCACTTCCTGCCGCTCAGCGGATTTGATAGACATCCATGATGAATTCATTTTTACAGACCCAGCTTTCCAGCTGGATCTCTACTTCGTGATCACCACCCAGGCAGGCGTGGGCAAACTTGATGCCCGCCTCGTCTGAATCATGCAGGCACAGTTCTTCGTTGTCCACCAGCACCCTGAACTCGCCGGGCAGTTTGAACTGGAAGCGATAGACGCCGGGATTGAAGCAGCCCAGACCCCGCCACGCGGCCGGATAGGGGATGCGTAGATCACGCAGGGTCTGGGGCTGGAGGTCGCTACTGGGCACGCCGTCGGTGCAGGCGAAGCCTTCCGGCCCGTGATCCAGTGATTCGCGGGCGATGTTGATCCAAACCGGGCGGCTGGCCGAGGCCAGGTGCGCCAATAATTTCGCGGCGAACACCAGGCCCACATTGGCCTGCTCTACTTTATCGACGGTGGACATTTCGCCGGTCTCGAGCTGGTTCAGGCGGGACATGGAGGTGTAGCCGGTGGTGGCATTGCCGGGGTCGTAATAGGCGGTGTCGTCCGTACGGCCCTCGTCACCGTGGCTGGCATCATTGGAATTCTCCGAGTTGCTGTCCTTGATCAATATGGCGTTGACCTGCATGCGCAGATTGTCACGCAGGCCCGCTTCGAACAGTTCGTAGGATAGCGACCCCTTGGGCACAAATAGATCCAAGGTCGTCGGTGTAAAAGGTGTCAAGCCGATGGTATTGCCCAGGCCGGTGAAAGGGGGAGCGGTGGTAAAGCGTACGTGGGCGAAGCTGCTGGCGGGACCGCTGCCGCCACTGAAGGGGGCTCGAATGAGGCTCAGGGATTCCACGAAACCATCCACTCGCTGGGCACGCCGGTCACCAAAGGCGCTAAGGCTGTTGTCCAGGGCTACGGCGTGGATGCGTCCCCTGATGGTGCCGTATTCGGCGCCAGCATCGGTCTCTGTACCGACAAAAAACTGTGCCAGCCGCCCATGGGTTTGGGCCTCGCGGATCATCTCCAGTTGCTGGTTAACGACCAGGCGCTCCGGTGATTGCAGATCCAGCTCCAATATTGTCGTGCCGAGATCCGTGGTGACGACCTCGACGAGCGCCATATCATGCTGTTCCTGGTCACCCGCAGTTCGGTTGCGGGCCAGCACCGACACACTCACCACCAGCCCCACGACGACGATCAGGTTAGGTGGTGGATCCAGTTGGTCACGGCTGATGCGTGCGGCCTGCTGGATCTCGTTGCCCGACTCGCTCGGTGTGTGCTCGATGAACACCGGCTCGGCACGATTCATGGCATCGCGCAAGATGCCGATCTTGGTCAGGCGCTCGTTGAAACGTTCCGGGTCGCCGTCGATGTCACGCACCACGTATTCACCGCGACTGCCGTCGCTGTGAATCAGGGTTACACGCACGAGGCCGGCGCGTCCGACCTCGATCTTCTGCACAAAACCTCGTACCGTTGCCATGTCAAAACTCCTTTATTCTCGTTTCGGAAAAGCGACCTGATGACTCACTGTGGAGGCATGGCCGCAGGTAGCTGTTTGTCGTTAGGGATCCGGGCGCGGCATACGGCCCATTTCGCGCAGATCCTCTGCACTGCGCGACAGGCGCCGGATAGACAGCTCGCCCGGGAAAACAAAGCCATCACGGAACACCGTGATACCGGTCAGGCAACTGGTTATCTCGGCAATGCCGTTCACTACCGGTGGGATGGGTTCAATAATAGCGCCCTGCTCATTGGCGATGTCTTCCGCCACCTCACCACCCACCTTGTCGATAGTGATCTCGATGACGACCAGGGCGATCCAGCCGGCGATGGGGATAATGATCTCCAGGAATACGTCGCAGCAGCTCTGGTCGAAATCGAAGTCGCCCACGACGGGTGCGTCAATCACCAGTTCACAGCCTTCTTCGCTGTCTTCGCGGTGTGCGCGCATGAAGACAGGCCCTGCAAATTCCACCGTGGGATCCCACCAGCAATCGATCTTGACCTTGGTCTTGCCGGTTATCCACAGGTGTCCCTCGCTTTCCTCATGTTCACCGGGATTGGCTAGGGAGACGTTGAGCTCGTAGAGCACGGCATCGCCTTCTGGTGTTTCTATCAGTTCACCATCATCGGTACCGACGCCGGGAAATTTCTCGGCGATCACCGCCTGGATTTCTTCCTGCACCTTTGCTGCCCCCACTGCCAGGGCCAGTTCGTTGCCGGCGAGGAAGTTGTCCGGTGCAGAATCATCTGTCGCCGTGCCCAAACGCCGATTTAGCAGGATGGCGAGGACACCATCGTCGACCAGCAGAAAGCCCACCGGGGTGCTCAGCGGCTCGCCCTCGTCGCCGGACTTGGGGCTGTAGACGGGATATCGGCGCGTGTTGATGTAGGTAGCGATTTCATCCTGCAACAATTGCCGCGCCGCGGCCTCCGTGAAGGCCGGTTCGGTGATGACGCCAAAGGCGCTGATCATGCCGTTTGCCTGGGCGGTAATTAGCGCCTGGATTTGCGGCCGCGCTACATGCGGAGTATCTAGCTCGACCGAGGTCGCCAGCGCAGCATCGGCGGGTTCAACCGTCATATCCACGGTGACGCTGGTCTCTGTCTGCTCCACCTTGCGATAGAAAATCAGTCGGCCGAAGGAGCTATATTCAGTGTTCAAAATGGGCACAACCGGGATCAATACATGGATGGGCGCCGTCACCTTGAGATATTGCTCGGCAGCCACCGTTTCCAATGCGACCTCAATTTCGTAAGGAGTCGCAGCGTTGGGTGGCTCTAGCGCGCTGTCACGGTTGCCGTCGTAGAGGGTGACGGTGTTGCCGCCTGAACTGAAAGCATGAAGAGGCATGGCCTCATAGGCGCTGTGCACCGCATTGCGGAACTGTGCCTCACCCACGCTCGGCACCCCGCTGAGACCGTCGATGCCGACATCAGCGCTGGTGATACCGGAAAAGCTCAGTCCCAGCACCTCATCGCCATCTTCATCCCAGGCGGTCAGCAAGGCGGGAATGGCGGCCTGTGCCTCAAGCAGGATTTCACTCAATGCGGGGTCAGGGGCGTCTGCCGTCTGTGCCTGCAGCTCAAAAGGAAATGAAAACAGAATATGCTTTTCATCCTGGAAACTGAGATCGGCGGGTCTGTCCTCATCATCCAGCACCCGCACATTGATGGTGAACTCACGCCCGGAATAATTTCGCGTCACCGGCCCCACATTGTGGGGATAGCGGTCTTCGGATTTGAAGGCGAGGTGGAAGATTTCCTTGACGGAGTCAATCCCCAGCTCTACGCAAAAATCAAAATTGGAGGTCAGGTTCATTCCTTTACCTCCGGCTCCGGTAGTGTCACCTTACGGAACCAGCGTCGAAAGACGTTGCCCCGTTTGCCCTCCTTGATCAGCCGGTAACTGTAACGGCTGTGCAGACGCAGCCCACGCCGCTGGATGATGGCCAGCTCCAGCAGATCACGGGCGACGGGGCTGCTGTCCTTGTAAAAGTAAAGATCTTCCAGACTCAGGCGTTTGGGTGTGCGCTTGGCCGGTTTGAGTTCAGGTACG
The DNA here is from genome assembly GCA_913009875.1 of uncultured Gammaproteobacteria bacterium. Taxonomy (GTDB): domain Bacteria; phylum Pseudomonadota; class Gammaproteobacteria; order SZUA-152; family SZUA-152; genus DRQN01. The sequence goes on from CAJVYS010000041.1 coordinate 17,301, forward strand.
GTTGCCTCTAAGTCTATTCTGCGTACCGAAGGTGGCATCTCCTGCATGCGCACCCGCCCTGTGCGTCGTGGGCGTGACGGGAGGTGTGGGTATCGATGCGTGCGCTTCGGTCGCAAGGCCTGCAGGCGTTTTTCCACCGCCGGATCATGTGCTGACTTGTAGCTCGGTGTGAGATCGCCGGTATCCAGTGGCGGTAGGTGCAGTTTTTCAAACAGTGTTCGGCTCAGCCAGGCCGAGTTGTTCGGTCGTGGAACCTCGCACAGCGCCTTGGTCAAGTGCGCCTCCAGTTCCTCGCGGCGTTCACGCATGGCCGGCCGGTGACGCAGGCGTGAAAGGATATGGTGGACCACTGGCCGGGAAAGCTTGACGCCTGCCTCTTTCATGGCCAGCACTGGATTGATGAACAGCATGGCGGCAAGCCCTGGCTTGGCATTGAGCAACCGGTTCAGCTGCGGCCCCAGTGCTCCCAGTGTTTTTTCATCCTTGATTTCAATGCTGCGGGTCTTGGTTTTTTTTCTTCCCGCCGTCTTTACCGCGCGTGCGGCATCGCCATCAAGCGTTTTTGACGTGGTCTGTTCTGGTTTGGGTTTCGCTTTGGTGGATGCCGAAGCGGAGCGAGTCGTGCGTTTTTTTTTGGTCATATCGACCTCCGTATGCGTACGGAGAGACCCCCCTGTTTCCCTGATGCGGCCGGCAAGTTAGCGTGAGACTCAAGTCTGCCGGACGTCTATTTACGGTCTATGTTTAGCGCATTAATCGGGGCACGGCAAGCTATTCCTGTTGTGCATTTTTTACATCCGTGGAAACATTCAAAATGCGCCCAACAGTAAAACCGCTTGACCTTGTGTCGCAGGCCTTATAGCTTTTCCTGCCTTGGCTATGATGCCACAACGGCCGCACCCGGTGCGCATGTGCCAGCTGGGGTGTGCCATCTGAGCATGTTGCAAGTAAATCTAAACAACTCAGCGTGATCTCTGCAATCAGCTGTTTTTCAACATAACGGAGCGTGTTGCAGTAATGCCGGCCAACCTGCGACCTCGACCCGAACCATGCACCGAACAAGCTGCCGTCACCCTCGGGCCTGAAGGCCCATTTCCCCGTGTCCGCCTGCGCAAGGTGCTGGAGCGCCGCTGGCTTCACTACGCGTTTTTGTCGCGCGATCACGAACTGGGTATGGTGGCCAATGTGGCCTGGCTGGGTCCGGGGCTCGAGGCCGAGGACGCACCGCCCCGCTGCACGTCCATCCTGCTGGTGCACAAGCGCGGTGAAGGTTGGTGTGCCAGCCAATTCAACACCATAACGTCGACGCCGTTGTGGTCCGCTTTCCGGCAGCCCCATGCGACACACACACCGGGGCCTCTGTCACTGGCGTCCACTTCCACTAGCCCTGCGGTTGAACTGCAGCTGGCACGCAGCAGCCGGCCCTGCACGAGTCAATGTGCGTGGTTCGCCCCCGACCAACATCTGCGCTGGCAGTCGGAGACCGGCGTCATCGCCCGCGGTCGCTGGACCTTCAAGGATCAAACCTTCGATAACGTGGAGGCCATCGGCTATCACGAACGGGTTCGTGGTTACTGGGGCTGGCCGGAGTTGGGGGGCTGGGTGTTCGGCTTCGCCAATGATCCCGGCGGTGTCAGCGACCGTCCACCGCCGACGGCCTTTGTGTTTACCTTGATTCAACCCCGCGGGCCGGGGGACACGGCGGCCGGCTCGGTGATGGTCTGGCGCAATGGCCGCCTGCGCCGACATTTTCCACGCCGCTGTGTCACCTTCGCGGTGCGTGGCCAGTTACAGCGTGACAAGGTGCAGCAGGTGCCGGCCTTGTCCAACCTGTTCGGCGTGCCGCCCATGGAGCCCATTCCACAGCAGTTGATGATTTCCGCGCGCATGGGCGATGACTGGGTGACTTACGACTACCATTGCGATGCCGCGGCGCGCGTGGTGATTCCCAGCGAGACCAGTCTGCGGCCCTTCAGCGTTCACGAGGTCATCGGCCCGGTGCATGTGGAAGGCTGCATCAGTGGCGAGCATTTTGCCTTCGATACCTACGGTATTGCCGAATTTGCGGGGGGCGCCGATGACGGCTGACAGTGCCGCCCAACTACTAAAGGCGACGGTCGACGAGCTTTCGCGCCGAGCCCCGGCGGTGATCGCGGCGGCCGCGGACCAGCTTCGTGAGATCATCCTCGGCCTGCACTTCGGTGACGGCAGCCGCAGCGAACTGCGCGCCGACCACAGTCGGCTGGTGGTCACCGGGCCCAATGGTGAAGCGCCACACGTCGAGGTTTATTTCGATGATCGTGCCATGAATCTGCTGTTCGATCTGGAGCGTAAGCCCATCGACCAGGTGTGGGCGCAGAGCCTGGATGTGCGTGGTGACCGTGAACATGTGCTCGCCGTCTGGCGCACCTTTCAAGTGCTGTCCCAGCGCGGCTCCGGCCTGCGCGCGGTGCAAGGCCTGTGGCGCAGCTACCGGGACCGGAATCCCCAGCGGTGGGGGCGTCCCGCCGAGCTGCCCGCCGATACCCGTTCCCGCAATCCCCAGCGTACCCGCAATACCGGCTGGCATGCCCTTGACTATCTGGACAACCGTTACGCGGAAGACATCGCCAAGGCCAGCAGCACCGTGGGTGGCGCCGTGTATACCGATGCCCGCAGCCTGTGGGACGGCTACCAGAGTGAGCCCTGGTGGCAGTTTGCCGACGTCGCCGACACAGATCTCATGGAGACCATGCAGGCTTGCAAGGAGCGGGTCAGCGTCGAATTCCAGCGCATCGTCCCCGACCGCGAGCCCAAGGCCGAGCTCTATGACCTGATGCGCGAATATCCCGCCCGTGAGGGCAAGGGCCTGCGTCCCACCCTGACCATCGCCACCTGCTGTGCCCTTGGCGGACGCGATGAGGATGCCGTGCGCGCCGCCGCCGCGGTGGAGCTGTTTCACAATGGCTTCCTGGTGCATGACGACATCGCTGATGAGTCCACCCACCGTCGTAACGAGCCCACCCTGCACGAGGCCCACGGCATCGGCTTGGCGGTCAATACCGGCGATGCCATGAACCTGCTGGCGGTGGACGCGGTACTCTCCAATCTGCCCACCCTGGGCCTGGCCCGCACCCTCGGTCTGATCCACGAAATCATGCACATGTGCCGCGAGACCGTCGAAGGTCAGGCCATCGAGCTGGGCTGGATTCGGCACCTCGCGGTGCCGGAAAGGGACGAAGACTATTTCGAGATGAGCACCAAGAAGACCGGCTGGTACACCTGTATCAGTCCCTGCCGCCTGGGCGCCATCTGCGCCGGAGAGACCGATCCCAGAAAACTGGACCTGTTCACCGAGGCCTTCCGCCTCATCGGCATCGCCTTCCAGATTCAGGACGATGTACTCAACCTGCTGGGCGACGAAGTGCTCTACGGAAAGGAGCCCCTGGGTGACCTGCTGGAGGGTAAGCGGACGGTGATGATGATTCACCTTTTCCGTGAGATCGCGCCGAAACGACGCCAGCGGCTGCTGGATATCATCCGTCTGTCGCGGACAGAAAAGCGTTTCGAGGATGCCGAGGAGATCCTCGCCGCGATGCACCAGGTGGGTTCCATCGAGTACGCGGTGGCAGTGGCCGACCGTCTGGCCCATGAGGGAGTGCGGCGCTTCGAGGAGGATCTGGCCTTCATCCCTGAGAATGAGGCCAAGGCGCTGCTGCGGCAGATCGCCAATTATGTCACCACGCGTCCCCTGTAGATGGGTCTGGAGCTGATTCTGCTACCATGGCCTTTGGCGTGACATTCGCCCAAATAACCTCAGGCAACACTGAATGACATCAAAGGAACAGGCAACGGAACTGCCACTGGAAGACCTGGCCCTGCTGGCCGGCCTGCAGCGCGGCAATGACTGGTTACGCGCCGTGCTCTGTACTCTCGCCCGGCGCGGGCTGGGGTTTCGCCAACGTCACCCGGCGCGAGCCGAACAACTGCTGGCCATCCTGTCGCGCTATCCCTATTTCAAGGCCGGGCAGTTTCTGTTCGATCTGATGGAGTGGGAAGATTTCATGCTGGACGGCGAAGAGCCGCCGCTCGCACCCACCACCCTTGACGGCCCAGCCCTGCAACGCATGGCCGGGTTGCTCAATACCTTTCGCGCCCATCTGGATGGTGGCCAGCCGATGGTCATCCCCGAAGTGGATACCCTCCTGCCTCTCTTTGTGCCTGAGGATGAAGATCTGCCGCTGCTGGAGCCCAGCCTCTATCTCTATCACGAAGTGGTGCTGGGTATCCTCTGCAGCGTACGGCCCCTGCTGCAGGTTCAAATGCCGCCTGATGGGAAAGGCTCAGATCCTACGGACTGAGGGCTTGGTGCAAGTGCAGCGGCCCTATACTCAGTCCCCAGTCCTATCTCCTTCTTCAAAACAGCTCGATATCTTCCTCTTCACGCTTGTCCTGCGTGCGGCTGAGGCGCAAGGCCTCTTCGATGCTGGCGCCCTTGAGAATGGCGTCGAACATGGCCTTGTCGGACTCCATGGTGTAACGGGATTTGATGTCCGTCTGCAGTTGTTTCCACGCCTGTGGATTGTAGAGCCGGTTGGGGCTGGCCACCAGGCCGCCCAGCGAAGCCAGACTGCCGGTGAGATGACCGAGGCGCTGGTTGAGCTTGTCATAAAACTGAAAGGCGACGATGGCCGTCTGCATCTGGCTGGAGATGGCGTTGCAGTTCTGCGTGATGCTGTCCTGCTGGCTGGATTCCGCAGGCAGGGTATCGGCGACGGATTGTATAGCGCCGATATTGTCCATCATGGAGGTAAATGACTCTGTGAGAGTATTCACGGATTCGTCACCATCCTGCATGGCGTTGCTGATCTGCGCCACGGCGAGATTGAGCATCATCACCGTTTCACGCACCTGACTCCAGTCCAGATCGGGGCGGTCGGCGGGTGATGGTTGAAATTGTTGCGGATTGTCGTTCATGTGTTGCATCTCGGGCAGCTTCTTATGCAGTACAGGACACAGTGTCGGCAGTCCTGTCACGGACTGAAGGGTGGCAAACAAAAGGGCGCGCAAATGGAATATTTTTCCGGCCTGACAAGTCCTATTGTTGATGGCAGGCCACGCTGACTCCTCTGAGCAGGGGAGGGGCGAGAGTCAAGGACGCCGTAGAAGCGCTCCTGTGGCCTGACGAAGATAAACCGTTTGAGGAGGAGAGTAAGCGATGAGTATCACGAAAAAATGGCTTGCTGTGGCGCTGATGCTGGTACTGGCCCCCACACTTTGCGCGGCCTCTGTGCTGGCGGCGGGAACAGATGCCGGGCAGGGGCATGATTACCGAACCTTCCACGTGGATGGCAAAATCGAATACGGCAATATCGAGGACTCCTACAATGCCGACAATGCCGAGTTGGTGATGTATCTGGCCGGCAACCAGTTCATGGTGATGGAGGAGCTGATCCAGGATTTTCAGGTCAGACACCCGGACATTGAGACTGTCTACGTGGAGACCATCCCGCCGGGGCAGATCCTCAAAAAACAGATTCTCAGGCAGGGCGAGATCAACGGCCGGAAGACCAGCCCCAATCCCGACCTGTTCGCCAGCGTCAACCTTAAGCACCTGAAAAAACTGGCGGAGAAGAACAAGATGCAGGAATACATGATCTATACCCACAACAAGCTAGAGCTGATGGTGGCCAAGGGCAACCCCAAGGGCATCAAGGGGCCGCAGGATCTGGGTCGCGATGATCTGGTGCAGTCGCATCCCAACCCGCTTACCGAGGGCATCTTCAAGTTCTACGGCTCGGAGATGCTGGCCGACCTGGGGCTGAGCAAAAAGGTGACCAATGGCCAGAAGTGCAAGAGTTGCTGGGCGGTGCCGGGCAAGACCTGGTTCACCGCGCGCCATCACCGCGAGACGCCGCACCGGATCGAAAGCGGCGAGGCCGACGTGGGCATCGTCTGGGCCACCGAGGTGGCGCATGCAAAAAGCCAGGGCCGCGCCATTGATGGGGTGCCTATCCCCGCGCCCTACAACAAGCAGCACAAGGTTGGCTACGCCATCGGCAAGCTGACGATGGGGCGCAATCAGGAACATGCCGATCGTTTTCTGGCCTATCTGGCCAGCGAGGATGCGCAGGCTATCTATGCCAAGTATGGTTTTGTGAAGGCCAGCCGCGAGGCGTTGAGGCTGAAAAAACTGTAAGCGGAGTGGCTTGAAGGCAGGCGCTGGCCGCGTCTGGGCCGGTGTCTCCGCCATCTGTGGAGCAGGTTTGCGGAGGAACTCCCCGCGTAGCGGCGCCGCTGAAAAGGCCAAGCGCCCTGCGGCTATTTCTCCAGGCGCTCGACGAGCTTTTCCACTCGTTCGGCGAGCAGATCCCAGATCACCATGGGACCACCTTCCTTGGCCCATTCCTCCAGTGATTTCTGTTTGAGTTTCTCCAGATCGTCGGCCAGCTTTCTGCGTTCCTTCTCGAGTTCAGTCAGCTCCTCGCCGGCCTCGGGTGCCGCGGTGTCCGCCGCCTTGTGGGCCTTCTCGAAGAGTTCATCGACATGTTTCAGGCGGGCCTCGTAATGCAGAATATTGCGTTCGACTAACTGTTCATCAGTGGTCATGGGTGCTTCCTCGCTACTGGGTTGGTTGATTCTGCTTTTTCACCCTCCAGTTTGTTATGGAGACAGTCGCCAGCGGTTTCAATGCGTGCCGCCGGGATTACACCGATTTGCTGAAACCTGAATCTGTAGCCTAAGCGTGGATGCAAGATTAAACGTCAACAGACCCTAGACTGAGGGCAATAAAAAAGCCGCCCCCGGAGAGGGGACGGCTGTTGAGCGTGAACTGGATTAGCCTCAGGGGGTGAATACCGGGTCGAAGGCGCCGACCCAGTCCGAGCCGTTGGGATACACGCTGTTCAGATAGGCCGGGCTGGTGATGGCGGTGCTGCGCCAGTCCATGGGGTTTGAGCCCTGATTCTGTTCCTGGCCGGCGAAACCATCGGCGAAGATCGCGTTGAGCATTTCCGTGCAGTCATCATCCACGTTGGCGCATTCGGTGCCGGAAAAATACGTCAGGCTCAGGCCGAGGAAATTGATAATGTCGGCCTCGCTGATGGTCGTCAGATTACGACCGCCGCGGTACTGAGAGTCCGTGATGGTCTTGTCGATCCAGTCCCAGGGCTCGGCGTTGCGCTGATCGGCATCGAAGAAGTAGATGTCGGTCTTGTCGAAGATATAGTTGCCCAGGTGATCGCCGCTGCTGGCGTCGATCTCCAGCGGCAGGGACATGTCCACGAACTCGGCCACCGCGGCGCCCTCACCCAGGCGGTCGGAGACGGTGTACATGCGCAACTGCGGCAGCTCGGTAATGCCGGCCACCGGCGCGAACTGCGCCTTCATCTCCATCAGGCCACGGGCGGTGAACACCTGTCCCAGCGGGCTGGCGGTGAGGTTCTTGTTGACCTCGATGCGCAGGCCGTCGGCCCAGGCATTGCCGGTGTCGAAGCGCAGGAACATGTCGGCGAGCTTGGCGGTGTCGGTGTAGGTGAAGTCGATGCGCATGTTAACAGGGTCTTCGGGGTCGCGATTCGCCGGGTCGATGGTGCTGGCGTCGATCACCAGGCGCCCCGTGATGTCGCCATTGGCCGTCTCGTCCCAGGAGATGAAAAGGCCCGGATTATCGCCACTGGTGGGCGGTGTGTCGCGGTCATAACCGTAGTACACACGCACCGTGGTCTGGGTGGCCGAGTCGTCGGTCACGCTGTAGTGGGTGGGTTCGTCGGCCTCGTAATTTGCGGCGCTGGTATCGTTTTCCGCCTCCTGGATCAGGCCATCGTGGGGCATGACCCGGGATAGATCGATGATGGTATCCGTCAGGCAGGTCCAGGTGGCCACTGCCGAGACCATGAACTTGGTCATGCGGTAGCCATTGCGGAATACGTCATCGTCTTCCACGCCGTGGTAGAAGCAGGGTTCATCGCTGGCGGCCGCCTTGCTGATGCCGGCGGCGCGGGGAATGTTGCTGCGGACCGCCACCGTGGAAGTGCCGCCGGTCAGGCTGTCCGGCAGGCCGAGATCCAGTAGTTTCGCGGGCGAATCCGTCACCGTGGTATCACTGGAGTTGGAACAACCGGTCATGGCGAGCAGGGTGCTTAGCGTCGCTATTGCCAGCAGCGTCCGCCAGTGATCCGGTTTGAATACGGTAGTAAGAGGCTTGCCATACATTGTGGTTTCTCCTGTTCTGTTCAATCGATGTCCGTTCCATCCGTGTCTATCCCAAGCAGGGGTAGAGATGTCTTCTGCCGAGGGATGTCCTGGGGTATGTATGAGGAGACGGCGGCAGTATGGGGATTTGAAAAAATCTTTGCCGCTGAAAAAACTTCAAATCACCCCGCTATCCGTGTCTACTGAAAAATATGCACGGGATACGAACAGGGCAATTTGTGACGACATCAGGGGCCAAGCGTCGCTGGCTGCCGTGGCTGCTGCTCGGCCTGTGGGGCTGCGGTTCGGCCTGGGCACAGCCGGCGGTGCAGGGCCTTGGCTACTGGAAGCCCTTCGTCATCAGTGCCGATGATGACCCCGCCGTGGCCCGTGCCCAGCGCGTGTTCGACACTCTGTTGCGGGCCTGGGATGGTACCCGGGTCGAGCCCAGTCTGTATGTGGTGAAATCCAGCCGCGGCCCCTGGGCTGCCTCTCTCGCCGACGGCAACATCCTGCTCAGCCGTGCCGCCATCGATACCACTCTCGCCCTGGACGGCGAACGGGCCGATCACCTGCTGGCCTTCGTCCTCGCCCACGAGCTGGTTCACCAGCGCGCCGACGATCTGTGGCATCACAAGTTCTTCCGCCTGGTGGGTAGCCAGAATCCGCAACAGCAACAGGCCCTGTTGCGTGGCCTTGAATTGTCTGGCCAGGCCCTGCCCGATCTTGAGCGCCGCGAGGCCCAGGCCGACCACGACGGGCTCATCCTGATGGCCTCGGTGGGTTACGACCCCTTCGTGGTGGTGGACGGCGGAGACTTCTTTACCCGCTGGGTGGAGAGTGTGTGGGCGGCCCCCTGTGAGCGCCAGAATCCCGCCTGGCAGGGCGCCGGCGCTTGCGCCCAGGCCCGCACCCGGGCCACCCGCAGCCGTGCCCAGCTGGAGGCCGTCGCCACCCAGGCCACCCTGTTCCGGCTCGGGGCGCAGGCCTTTGCCGCGGGTCACTGGCAGGCGGCGCGGCGTGACTTCAGTGCCTACGGGCGGGAATTCCCCAGCCGTGCCGTGCACGCCAACATCGGTCTCACCTATCTGGCCGAGGCCCTTGATATCCGTGACCGCCTCAGCGAGGCTGGTGCCCTGTCCGGCCCGCGTTTCTTTTTTCCCCTGCTGCTGGAACTGCACCCCGAGGCCACGCCACTGCAACCCCGTGGCCGGCTGCGGGGCAATGCCGAAGAACGAAAGCGCCTGCGCCAATACGCCGAGCGCGCGGCCCAATCCTTCGAGCGCGCGGTGCGCCTCGAACCGCAGCACCGGGGTAGCTATCTGTTATTGGGCCTCGCCTACCTGCTGGCCGATAACGCCCCGATGGTGCGTGGTGTGCTGGAGGGGAAATATATTCCCCGCTTCGGCAGCGATGTGCCTACCCGCTTGCTGTTGGCCATGGTCCAGGCCCAGGGTGGTGATCTGTCCGGTGCCGCCAGGGGCTTCGAGCAAATACTCACGGGCCTGGAGGCCTCGCCTCCCGGCGTTGGCCCGTGGCCCGCCGATTTGTTGATTTACACCGCCTTCCACAATGCCGCGGCCCTGGCGCAGGCCCGTGGTGACGACTCGCGTAGCGACGAACTCTGGCAACGCGCCGCGCGGCTGGCCCAGCGCGACGGCCAGGCCCTGTTGTTCCGGCTGGCGGTGGAGCAGTTGCGTCCCGGCACACTGGCCAGCAGGCCGCCGGCGTGGGCGCCAAGCATCCACGGTGCGCGGCTGGGAGATCGGGTGCAGGCCTCGGTCAGCAGCAGCGCCTTCTGGCTCGAGGGCGAGGCCCTCAGCATCTACCGCTTCGCCAATGGCGCACGCTGGGTGGTGGATGCCGACGGCCGGCTGGTGAATGCCTGGCAAAGCGGCGGGCAGGCCCGGCTGGGCGATGGTCTGGTGTTGGGTGATGACGCCGACCGGCCACTCAAGGTACTGGGTCCGCCGAGCCGGCGCATCGAGCTGGTGAGCGGTGCCTATCTGGCCTACGATGCCCTGGGGCTGGCGATTCGGCTGGAAAACAATCGCATCAGCGGCTGGTTTCTCTATCATCCGGACGGCTGAGTCACTCAAGAGGGCTGCCGTCGTAACCGATCAGTTCTTAGATCGGAAGAGCGTCGTGTAGGGAAAGAGTGTAGATCTCGGTGGTCGCCGTATCATTAAAAAAAAAACCAAGAAAAAAAGTATTTAAATATGTTCCAAAAGATACAATCTCTTGCACACGTCAGTCGACACGATCAGGT
>CAJVYS010000042.1 GCA_913009875.1 uncultured Gammaproteobacteria bacterium
CTCTTTCCCTACACGACGCTCTTCCGATCTCTCCATTCGCGGCTGAAGCCGCTCCCACATTAAAGAGGGGTGGCATCGCGGGCATGGCCCGTTCCTACTCTTCCGAGGTGTAACCTAAATTAGGTGCCAGCCAGCGCTCGGTGTCGGGGTAGCCGGCGGCGGGACGGATGTCGCGATACTGCTCTTTTATCAAGGCCTGATTGACCAGTGTTTCATCTGCGGCGTAAGCCCAGAATTCCCGACGCACGCGCTGATGCAGGCGCTCGGCAAAGGCCTCGGCGAGACGGTCGGCCAGTGCCTTGAGCAGGAAGGGAAGGGGTCAAATCTAGTAATATGTAGTTATAAACTCAAGTTTCGGGGTTAAAAAGCAGCGGGAACCTGGACGTAACGAGTGAATATATTTGATATTTCCCTGGAAAATGCTATGAAAAGTTGAACGGGGTAGATCAACAACGACCTGCATTCATCATTGAATTTGAAGCACCATTTTATAGGGTGTTTTTGTTGTTATTGGCTCCTTTATATTGCTTGTGCAAGAGTAATATAATGTAAATACAGTTAGTTAGTGGGCTTTGCTAGGGGTGAAAATGAACCCCGAAACTTGAGTTATAAAGAGCAGACGAATTGGATTGTAAGCAGTATATTATTAGATTTTACCCCCCTCTCTCTCTCTCTCTCTCTCCCTTTCTCTTGCCCGCGCGGGTCGCGGGGAATATCCTCTCATTGAACGCAGGCTGATGCCTGTTTCGATGACTATTTTGCTGTTAGGGAAAACGGGGAGGGTGTGATGAAGGGAATATTATTGTATGGGGTCTTGCTCGCGGGCGTGTTTCCCGCCGTCAGCAGTGGCGCGGATGAGCGGGTGTCTTTCGGCCTCGGTATGAGCGCGCTCTATAACGGCCTTGGCGTCAATGCCGCTTTCATGAAAGGGTCCGACCTCAAGTATGTGTCACTGGGCTGCGTTTCTATCGCCTATTCTTCAAACAGCGGGGCATCGTCCAATTGTGGTGTGGGTGTCGGCTGGATGCGCTCGGATATCCTGTCGAATAACGGCAAGCATGGGCTGGGCGTGCACCTGGGCATCACCTATAACAGCCATGATGACCGGGACGATGTGGAGGTCTTTGTGGGCGTTCCCTATGCCTACTTTTTCAGCGGCATGACGGCGGCCAGCTGGCATGTCGGCTTGACGCCGGTGCTTGGAAGGCGTGATGACGATACTGAAGGGGGGTTGTTGGTTAATTTGGGTTATCAGTTTTAGTCTGCGGTTTTGTAATAAGCACCGTAGGTTGGGCAAAGGAGCGCTAGCGACGTGCCCAACGGGATGCATGGAGATGTTGGGCACGCTACGCTTTGCCCAACCTACCTAACTTTGTAATAAGCCCTCCGGTAGCGCAGTGCTGTTAGAAGGGTATCTAGTCGTCGATACAACCCTGTGGTTTCGGCAGGCCGGCGATGCGGGAACCCTGGCGAGAAGGACCGCCGGGGAACAGGCGGTAGAGTGCATCGCGGTCGCTGACTTCGTTGCCCAGTTCTTCACGCATGTGTTTCATCAGTATTTTCACCATCGGTGTGATGCCGTACTGAAAATAGAATTTTCGCAGATAGCGCAGTACCACCCAATGTGCATCCGTCAGCTCGATGCCTTCCTTTTCGGCCAGCTGCTCGGCCAGTGCCTCATTCCATTCCTCGGGGTTGACCAGGTTGCCACTGGGATAGACCTTGATCTGACGGCCCTTGAACTCGAAGCTGTCGAGGTAGTGTGGTGTGCCTGATTTTGTTTCGGTCTTTCTGACCTGGGCGCTCTGCTCCAGCTCCGAGTCCAGCATGGGAATCGGGATACCGGCGATTTTGCTGCCCTGATACGTTACGCCGCCGGGGAACAGGACAGTGAGGGCTTCATCGGTGGCGCGCTCGGGGCTGAATTTCCTGGCGATTTCGCGTTTCAACAGTTTGAGGATGGGGGGAATATTGTAGGTGGCGTAATAGTCGCGCATCAGGTTGATGGTGTCCCAGTGGGCATCGGTCAGTACCAGTCCTTCGTCTTTTGCGATGGCCTCGGCGAGATCGGGGCTCCAGTCCGCGAGGTTGGCCAGACGGCCGTTGGCGGTGAGGCTGATATTGTTTCCGTTGACGACGAGCTGGCTCATGGGTTTTCTCTCCTGTATCGGGCGGCTCTTTTTTCGAGTATGTCTCATTATAGGTGAGATTTCTGCCGGATGGCGTGGCCTTTTATACCTGTGTGTCGTCTTCGTGGCAGCCTGTCCGCAATTGCCGCAGCATGGCGCGGGCGGCGTTGGAGAGGGTGCGCTGGCGGTGGTGCACCACGCCCAGCTGGCGGGTAAGGGGGATGTCGGGGACGTCGAGGGCCTGCAGGTCATCGCTGAGCATGGTCTGCGGTAGCACGGACCAGCCCAGTCCCACACCGACCAGCATCTTGATGGTTTCGAGATAGTTGGTGGTCATGCTGACGCGCAGGCCGCTGGCCTCGGCGCCGATGGCCTCTTCCAGCAGCGCACGGGTATAGGTGCCGTGGGCGGGAAGGATGGCGGCATGGGCCGACAGCAGCGAGGGGGGGATGCGCCGTTGGCCGGCAAGGGGGTGCTCCCTGCCGGCGACGATCCGCAGGGGATCGGTCCAGATGCGCTCGCTGTCGAGATCGGCCAGCGGCGTCAGGGGCAGGGTGACGATGCCCAGTTCCAGCTGGCCCGTTTGCACCGCACGGCAGGCGGCCTCGGAATCCATGAAGCGCAGGTCCAGCTCCACCGCGGGCCAGGCCTTGGTGTAGGCGCGCAGCACCGGTGGCAGGCGGTGCAGGCCGATGTGGTGGCTGGTGCCGATGCTCAGTCGGCCGCCCACTTCACCGCTGAGATTGGCGATGAGTCGGCGGCTGTCCTCCATCTCCTGCAGGATGGTGTGCGCCCGTGGCAGCAGGGCCTGGCCGGCCTCGGTGAGGGGGACGCGGCGGCCGATGCGGTCAAACAGGCGGATACCCAGTTCCTGCTCCAGTGCGGCAATGCGCTTGCTCACCGCTGGCTGGGTGAGGTGCAGGCGTTCGCCGGCGAGGGAGAAGGAGGCCAGCTCGGCGGCGACGATGAAGGTTTTGAGGTTGGTGCTGTCCATGCTGCGAGCCTAGAACAAGTTGCTTTGGATTCCAATAAGGAATCGAAATCATAATAAAGATGAATTGTAGTAATTTGTGGCACGGACTACCATTTATCCAGCCTTTCAGTGGACACAAGGGTGAATACGATGGATGCCGCACAGCAGGTCTGGAATGCGCTAGATTATGCCGCCAACTCCTCAGCACAGTATGGCTGGGGCTGCGAGCTGATAGATAAGCTGACGCTGCGCGGTGATGAGCGCATTCTCGATATTGGTTGTGGTGACGGCAAGCTCACGGCGCTGTTGGCGCAGTGCGTGCCGGCAGGCGTCGTGGTCGGCATTGACGCCTCGGCAGAGATGGTGGCCTTGGCCAGCAAACGCTGGGGCGAAGGCGACAGGCTGATGTTCCGGCAGATGGATGCGCAGGAAATCCGTTCTGCCACAGACCTCGCTGGGCGGTTCGATGTGGTATTTTCCAACTCCGTGCTGCACTGGGTGCCGGATCATCCGGCGGTGCTTGCGGGGATTCATCATAGCTTGTGTGCCAGCGGCGGAACAGGCGGTGTTCATCAACGCGGTGGTGGATGACTATTTGGCGGATGTGCCGCCGGATGCTGCGGGTCGAACCCATGTGGACATGGTGCGGTTGGACGTCGCGGCGACGAAATTGTAACGAGCATTTTACAACAGGTATGACAGGTTCCCCGGACAAAACACTGGGAAAATCAGAGCCACAGGAATAAGAGGAATCGCAATGGCCGCAAAGACCCTGTACGACAAATTGTGGGAGCAGCATGTGGTGCGCACCCAGGACGACGGTACCTGCCTTCTTTATATAGATCGGCAGTTGATCCATGAAGTAACCTCGCCACAGGCCTTCGAGGGGTTGCGCCTGGCCGGGCGCAAGCCGTGGCGGCCGATGGCCAATCTGGCCACGCCGGATCACAACGTGCCCACCACGCCCGATGACCGCAGCGGCGGTGTCGCCGGCATCAGCGATCCCGTGTCGCGCCTGCAGGTGGAGACGCTGGACCGCAACTGCGAGGAATTCGCCATCCCCGAATTCCCCATCAACGACCCGCGCCAGGGCATCGTGCACGTGGTGGGGCCGGAGGAGGGTGCGACCCTGCCGGGCATGACCGTGGTTTGCGGTGATTCCCACACTTCCACCCACGGTGCCCTCGGCGCGTTGGCACACGGTATCGGCACCTCCGAGGTGGAGCATGTGCTTGCCACCCAATGCCTGCTGCAGAGCAAATCGAAGAATATGCGCGTGGTGATCGACGGCCAGGCCGGTCCTGGCGTCACCGCCAAGGACATCGTGCTTGCCATCATTGGTGAGATCGGCACCGCCGGTGGCACCGGCTATGCCATTGAGTTTGCCGGCCAAGCCATTCGTGACCTGTCCATCGAGGGCCGCATGACCGTGTGCAACATGGCCATCGAGGCGGGCGCTCGTGCCGGTATGGTGGCGGTGGATGGTAAAACCATCGACTATGTAAAGGGCCGCCCCTTCGCCCCCAATGACGAACAATGGGCGCAGGCGGTGGCCGCGTGGTGCGAGTTGACGTCCGACGACGATGCCGTGTTTGATCGCGAAGTCGTCATCGACGCTGCGACTATTCAGCCGCAAGTGACCTGGGGCACCTCACCGGAAATGGTGATTCCGGTCGGCGAACGTGTTCCCGATCCGGCGCAGGAGAGCGACCCGGTAAAGGCTGAAGGTATGTTGCGCGCACTGGAATACATGGGACTGAAGGCCGGTACACCCATCAGCGAGATTGCCGTGGACAAGGTATTCATTGGCTCCTGCACTAACTCGCGCATCGAAGATCTGCGCGCCGCCGCCGCGATAGCCAGGGGCCGCAAGGTGGCGGATAACGTCAAGCAGGCGCTGGTGGTACCCGGCTCCGGGCTGGTCAAGCGACAGGCCGAGGAAGAGGGTTTGGACAAGATATTTGTCGAGGCCGGCTTCGAATGGCGCGAGCCCGGTTGTTCCATGTGTCTGGCAATGAATGCTGACAGACTGGAACCCGGCGAGCGTTGCGCCTCCACCTCCAATCGCAATTTCGAGGGTCGGCAGGGACAGGGTGGCCGTACCCACCTGGTGAGCCCGGCCATGGCCACGGCGGCTGCGGTGACGGGGCGGTTTGTGGATGTTCGGGAATTATGAAAATTAACCGCAAAGGGCGCAAAGAAACGCAAAGTAAAAGACTTTGTTTTTTTGTCCTTCGCGTTCCTTCGCGACCTTTGCGGTAAAAAAGATTTGGGAAATATCATGGAAAAATTCGAAAAGATCACTGGCATTGTGGCGCCCATGGACCGCGCCAACGTGGACACCGACGCCATCATCCCCAAGCAGTTTCTGAAGTCCATCAAGCGCAGCGGCTTCGGCCCCAACCTGTTTGATGAGTGGCGTTATCTCGACCAGGGTGAGCCGGGCAGGGATAACAGCAATCGACCGCTGAATCCGGACTTCGTGCTCAACCGGCCGCGCTATCAAGGTGCGAGTATTTTGCTGGCGCGAGAGAACTTTGGCTGCGGTTCCTCACGCGAGCACGCGCCGTGGGCATTGCTCGACGATGGTTTTCGCGTCATCATCGCGCCGAGCTTTGCGGATATCTTCTTCAACAACTGTTTCAAGAACAGCATCCTGCCTATCGTCCTCGACGAGCAGACGGTGGACCGTCTGTTCCAGGAAGTAGAGGCCAGCGCAGGGTACCGGTTGAGCGTGGATCTGCAGGCGCAGACCATCACCACTCCGAGCGGCGAGGTGATCCCCTTCGAGGTGGACGAGTTCCGCAAACACTGCCTGCTCAACGGCCTCGACGACATCGGCCTGACCCTGCAGCATGTGGATGATATCCGTGCCTATGAAGAACGCCGCAGGCAGGAAGCGCCGTGGTTGTTTGGTTGAGGTGGTGGAAACGCAAAGGCGCAAAGAACGCAAAGATCTTTTTGCTGTTTCCTCACGCCGGTCACGCCCATGCGTTGAATTCAACTGCTAATGGAACGCTACATTCGATGTGGAGTAACTGAGGCCATGGCTGACAAAGGATTATTTTCATTTTCTTTCCTTTGCGCCCTCTGCGCCTTTGCGACCTCTGCGTTAAGTTACGGAGTCTGAAAAATGAAAAAGATTGCAGTACTGGCCGGTGACGGTATCGGCCCCGAGATCGTCGCCGAGGCGGTGAAGGTTCTGGAACGCCTGCGCGAAGACGGTCTGGATATCGAGTTGGAAGAGGGCCTGGTGGGCGGCGCCGCCTACGACGTGCACGGCACGCCGTTGCCCGATGAGACGCTGGTACTGGCCAAGGCCTCGGATGCCATCCTGCTCGGTGCCGTAGGCGGCTATCAGTGGGAGTCGCTGGATATCAGTGTGCGTCCGGAGAAGGGCCTGCTGGGCCTGCGCGCAGAGCTGGAATTGTTTTCCAATCTGCGCCCGGCAATCCTCTACAAGCAGTTGGCCGATGCCTCCACGCTCAAGCCGGAAGTGGTGGCGGGGCTGGATATCATGATCGTGCGCGAACTTACCGGTGGCATCTATTTTGGTCAGCCGCGTGGCGTGCGCACCTTGGAGAATGGCGAGCGTCAGGGTTTCAACACGTTAGTGTATTCAGAGTCCGAGATCGAACGCATCGGACGTTCCGCCTTTGACATTGCCATGAAGCGCGGCAAGCGCATCTGCTCCGTGGACAAGGCCAACGTGCTGGAATGCACCGAGCTGTGGCGTGAGGTAATGGAACGCGTGGCCAAGGACTATCCCGAGGTGGAGCTATCACACATGTACGTGGACAATGCCGCCATGCAGTTGGTGCGCGCACCCAAACAGTTCGACGTGATGGTCACCACCAACATGTTCGGTGACATCCTCTCTGACTGCGCCGCCATGCTAACCGGCTCCATCGGCATGTTGCCGTCGGCCTCGCTGAATGCCGACGGCAAGGGTATGTATGAGCCCATCCACGGCTCCGCGCCGGACATCGCCGGGCAGAATATCGCCAACCCGTTGGCGACCATTCTTTCTGTGGCCATGATGCTGCGCTATTCACTTGACGAATCGGTCATGGCCGAGCGCATCGAGCAGACGGTGGAGAAGGTGCTGGACCAGGGTCTGCGCACGGCGGACATATACAGCGACGGCATGCAGAAGGTCTCGACCTCCGAAATGGGTGATGCCGTCGTTGCGGCGCTGGGAAGTTGATTCTTTGTTTACCGCAAAGGTCGCGAAGGGGCGCAAAGATAAAAAATCTCAGCTTTATTCGTCATTCCGGGAGAAGTGAAACGTAAGCCCAGAATGACATTTAGAGGATTGAGCAGAGATTTTTCAATAGTTACTTTGCGTTCCTTCGCGTCCTTGGCGGTAAAAAAATATAGGGAGTAATCGAGAATGAAACAGGTAGGCTTTGTCGGTTGGCGTGGCATGGTGGGTTCGGTGCTGATGCAGCGCCTGCGGGAGGAAAACGATTTCAATGATATCGATCCAGTATTCTTTTCCACCTCGCAGACGGGCCTGCCAGGCCCGGATGTGGGTAAGGACGTGCCGCCGCTGCGCGATGCGAAGAATATCGATGCGCTGAAGGCCATGGATGTCATCGTCACCTGTCAGGGTGGCGACTATACCGGAGAAATCTACCCGCAGTTACGCAGTGCGGGTTGGGATGGCTACTGGATCGATGCCGCCTCTACCCTGCGCATGAAGGACGACAGTATCATCGTATTGGACCCGGTGAATCTCGATGTCATCAAGGCTGGCCTGGCCAGCGGTACCCGAACCTTCGTCGGCGGCAACTGCACCGTGAGCCTGATGCTGATGGCCATTGGTGGCCTGTTTCAGCAGGGCCTGGTGGAATGGATCTCACCCATGACCTATCAGGCGGCCTCCGGCGCCGGTGCGCAGAATATGCGCGAACTGATTCGCCAGATGGGTGCCATCAACGATGCGGTAAAGGATCTCAACGACGACCCCGCCGCGGCCATCCTTGACATCGACCGCAAGCTGGCCGATTTCCTGTGTTCCGACGAGTATCCGAAGGATCAGTGGGGTGTGCCGCTGGCCGGCAGTCTCATCCCGTGGCTCGATTCGCCGTTAGACTCCGGACAGACCCGCGAGGAGTGGAAGGCGCAGGTGGAGACCAATAAGATTCTCGGCCGCAGCGACAGTCCCATTCCCATCGACGGCATCTGCGTGCGCATCGGCGCCATGCGTTGCCACAGCCAGGCGCTGACCATCAAGATGAACCGCAATGTGCCGCTGGACGAGATCAATGGCATGTTGGCGCAGGCCAACGACTGGGTGAAGGTGGTGCCCAATGATCGTGATGTCACCATGCGTGAGCTGACGCCTGCGGCGGTGACCGGCACCCTGTCGGTGCCTGTTGGTCGTCTGCGCAAGCTGACCCTGGGCGATGATTATCTCGCCGCCTTCACCGTTGGTGACCAGTTGCTGTGGGGCGCCGCCGAGCCGCTGCGCCGCATGCTGCGCATCTTGTTGGATCGCTAGTACTCTTTCAATATCACACGGAAAGAGTGCTGGTGAATAGATGAAAATGGTATAGGGGTCACAAAAGCTGTTGGACAATGGCGCTATAGTTATCAGTCTGGCGGCGGTGCGCGTGCCGGTATTTTTCACAACTCCCTCGCTTTGCACATCGAAACGCAGGAAAATCAATGCCGCACAGGGCCGTGAACTGTTGCAGCAGGTGCCCGGTGTGGCGCTGCTGGATGAGGCTGAGCGCCTCCGTGGTGACAGAGGCTGCCAGTCAGGATGCCGCCTTCGTCGGCAGGGTACGGGAAGACATCAGCCATCCACACGGACTGAATCTATGGGTGATGGCCGATGCACGCGCACAAGGGCGCGGTGCTGAATGGTGTGCAAAATAGCTGAGATCTTGGTAAACGATTACTTGTAAGCTATAGTTCCCACTGTTTGTTTGCCCTAATTGTCTCATTTTATTAAATGATTCCTGTATGGTGCCGATGCTGTAACTGGAATTCCTGGGAATGGACACGCGAAGGCGGGCGCAATAACTTCAAATGGGAGTGGATATGGGTAAGAGATTGGCACCGGTAATTGCTGTGCTGGCGATGCTGGCACCTGTGGCGGCCTTCGCCCTGGGGCTTGGTAATATCACCATGAAATCGGCATTGAATCAGCCGTTGGACGCTGAAATCGAACTGCTGTCGGTGCAGAAAGGCGACCTGGATAACCTGAAGATTCGTATGGGGTCGCTCGAGGACTTTGCCCGCGTCGGCGCGGATCGTGCCTACTTTCTGACCAAGATAAAATTCAATCTTGCGAAAAAGCCTGATGGCACGCCTTATGTCAGGCTCAGCAGCACCGAACGGGTTACTGAACCCTTCCTCGATTTTGTGGTTGAGGCCCGCTGGCCGCGTGGCCGTATTCTGCGTGAGTTTACCGTGCTGGTCGATCCCCCTGTGCTTTCTGATGAGGCTCCGGCCCCGATCCAACAGGCCGCCGTGCAAACGGCTCCCGCTGCCGTTGCAACAGCCACCCGGGCCACCCGTCAGGCACCGATTCGCGAGCGTGCCGCGCTGTCACCGGTCATGTCACGTGATGGTGTGTTGAGTTATGGCCCTGTGCAGCCTAACGATACGTTGTGGGTCATCGCCAACAGGATGCGTCCTGATAGTTCGGTTTCCGTTAATCAGATGATGCTTGCCCTGGTGCGCGACAATCCGCAGGCCTTCTATAACGGTAACGTCAACCAGCTCAAGGCAGGTTATGTATTGCGCATCGAAGATCCGGCCGCGATTACCGCTGTGTCTGTCGCCCAGGCCAATGCAGAGGTCGAGCATCAACGCGCCGAATGGGCGGCACGCAAGAGCGGCCGCCCCCTGCGTCAGGTCGCGGCCACTGAGGCTCCGGCGACGGCTGCCGGGGCTGGAGTAGGTGAGGGCAGCGGTGCTGCCGGACAGGCACGTCTCAAGCTGGTTGCCCCGGGGAGTGAAGGTTCGGGCTCCGGTACCGGTGATGCCGATGTCGATCGCCTGCGTCAGGATCTGGTGCTGGCCGCCGAAGCGCTGGACGCCAACCGGCAGGAGACCGAGGAACTCAAGACCCGCCTGTCGCAGATGGAAGAACAGCTGGCCGCCATGCAGCGCCTCATTATGCTCAAGGATGATGAGATGCTGAGCCTGCAGCAACAACAGCTGGGCAGCGAGGCCGGGGAGCCCGCAGTCCCGGAAGCGGTAAGCGAACAGGAGATGGTGGAACAAGAAGTACTGCAAAGTGAAACCGCCGAGGGTGCAGAACTTGCCGAAGGTGGTGCCGAAACACCTGTCCTGGAGGTTACAGAGACGGAAGAAACGCAGGAATCCGAGGCGCCCAAGCCTCCCGTCCCGGCACCGGTTGTCGAGGCCCCCGCCCCTGAGCCGAGCCTGTTGGAGGATCCTCTGTTGATGTATGGCGGTATCGGCGTGCTGGTGCTGGCCATTGTGGGCTGGATCGTGGCGCGTCGCCGCAAGATGCAGGAAGGCTTCCAGGAAAGCATCCTCAATGTGGGTGATGAAGGCGCTGCTGCAGGTGCGACAAACAGTGCAATAGCGCAAGGCGTGGGTGGTGAAAGCTCCATGGTGAGTGATTTCGCCATGAGCGAAATCAGCGATATGAGCGGTATCCAGACGGATGCCTCTGATGTGGATCCCATTTCGGAAGCCGATGTCTATCTGGCCTACGGTCGTCACCAGCAGGCGGAAGAGATCATTCGCGCAGCACTGGAGAGTGAACCGGAGCGTAACGAGCTGAAGCTGAAGCTGCTGGAAGTGTTTTTTGCCGCCAAGAACAGTGAGGCATTCGAATTACAGGCGCAGGAGCTGCACGATACCCTGGGTGATGAAACCGACCCCTTATGGGCCAAAGCAGTGACCATGGGTAGCCAGCTGTGTCCGGGTAACCCCCTGTTTGGCGATGCCGTTCAAGCCTTGCAGCAGGGGGAGTTGGGAGGCGGTGCATCCGGCGCCGATGAAGACCTGCTGGACTTCGATTTCGACCTTGATGCTCCGGACCTGGGGGATACCAAGCTCAAGGCCGAAGCGGGTGATCCTGATCTTGAGGATTCCGGACGGAGTGAAAGCACGCAAGCCGCGCCCCCGGCCACGCCTGACAATAGCCTGGACTTCGATGTGTCCACCCTGGATTTCAACCTGGATCAGCGCACCGATGAGGTAGAAGCGGGGAGCGGAAGTGTTGTCGCGACCGACGATAATACGTTGGACTTCGATATGAAGGCGCTGGACGAGGCCGTTGCCGCGCCGGAAGCAGAGGCTGAAGTGGTCTCTGAAGAAGTCCGCGAGGCATTGGGTGATCGGGATCTCGATGAGTCGACGACAGACGCCGATGACTCTGCGCTGGCATTCAACAGCGATGAGGTGGAGCCCTCGAAACAGTCAGAACCGACGGATAGTGAGAAATCTGATTTCACCGTGGATCTGAGTGCCGAAGAGCTGGCACTGGGGGATGATGAGACCATCAAGTTTGATGGCCCGGCCGAAAAGGCGGATAGCGGCGAATTTGATATTGTTCTGGACGAAGAAGTGGCTGAAAGCGATCTATTGATTATCGAGGAAGGTGTGGAAAGCACTGAGGTGGAACAATCGGATGCGGGCAAAGACAAGGCGGTCGAAGATGAACTGACCATCGGTGAGGATCTCGAAGAGGAACTGCTCGGCGATGATATGTTTGGTGAAGTCGATGAAATCGGCACCAAGCTGGATCTGGCCAAGGCCTACGTCGACATGGGCGATGGCGACGGTGCACGCAGCATCCTCGACGAAGTACTGGAAGAAGGCGATGATGCCCAGAAGCAGCAGGCCAAGGATTTGCTGGAGCAGATCGGCTAGCCCGGCCAACAACTGGTAGAATCAACGGCGTGGCTCGCAGGGGCCACGCCTTTTTTTTGCCTGAGCCGTAGAATGCCTGTTCCCGGCCGCGCACTCGGACGCCCATGCATCCTGTCATCAAAATCATCCTGTTCCTGATCTATGCCGCCGCTGTTGCCTTTGGCGGTGCGACGATCCTGCTTGCGGGCGCTGTACTGGTGGTGGCTCTGTACCTGCCGGGGCCGGGAGAGCGGCTGTTGCTGGCATTGCGCATGCTTCGTCGTATGCGCTGGTTTTTTCTGTCCATCGCGCTGGTGTATTTGCTGTTTACACCGGGACGGCTGCTGTTCTCCGCCTGGCCCTGGGGGCCGACCGTGGAAGGGCTGGTCGGGGGCGGGCAGCGCATTGCCTCGCTGGTGTTGATCGTCTTCGCGGTCAACCTGCTATTGCGCACCACGCTGCGCCCGGCCCTGATCTCAGCCATCCTGTGGTGTTTGACACCACTGGCCTGGGTGGGGCTGCCGCGTGAACGTCTGGCGGTGCGTATCGCCTTGACCCTGGATGCCGTCGACAGCGTACAGGTGATCTATCGCCATCGGCCGCGTGACAATGAATGCGATGAAGAGCCCCCGACGGATAGTCGTCCCGCAAGCCTGAAGGCACGCCTGTGGCGCATCGGCGCCACGGCACAGCGGTTGGTAGTGGCGGTGATTGAACAGGCGGAATCGGCGCCGACAGAGGCCATCGAAGTCCCCAAACCCAGCAATCCTCCCCTCGGACAATGGCTGTATCCGCTCCTGCTCGCCGCACTCTTTGCCGTCCTCAGCTGGTAAAATAGCCCGCAGACCTTCTGATCGGAATCTGGAATTTTCATGCGAATTGCCCTTGGGGTGGAATACGACGGCCAGCATTTCCATGGCTGGCAGGCACAGCAGGGCGACTTGCCGACTGTGCAGGCCAGCCTGCAGCGGGGGCTGTCACGGGTGGCCAACGCACCGGTGGCGCTGGTCTGTGCCGGGCGCACCGACGCCGGTGTGCATGCCCTGGAGCAGGTGGTGCATTTCGATACCGGGGCCGAGCGTGCCGCGCAATCCTGGATTCGGGGCACCAACGCCAATCTTGACCGCACCATCACCGTGTTGTGGGCGAAGCCGGTGAGCGATGACTTCCACGCCCGTTTTTCCGCCTCCAGTCGGCGCTATCGCTATGTCATCCTCAACCGCCCGATGCGCTCCAGCCTGGCCAGTGGTCGCGTTACCTGGGAATACCGCCCGCTGGATGCGGCGCGTATGAATGAGGCCGGTCGGCACCTGCTTGGTGAGCGGGATTTTACCTCCTACCGTGCCGTTGGCTGCCAGTCCAACACCCCGTTCCGCAACGTCACCCGGCTGGATATCTCGCGCCGGGACGACCTGGTGTTCATCGATATCGAGGCCAACGCCTTCCTGCACCACATGGTACGCAACATTGCCGGCGTGCTGATGGACATCGGTGCTGGCGAGCGTTCACCGGACTGGGCCTGCGAGGTTCTGGAGGCGCGCGACCGTACCGCTGGGGGCGTGACTGCGCCGCCGCACGGGCTGTACCTGATGGCGGTGGAGTATCCGCCCGAGTTCGGTATCCCGCGCCTGTCCAATACCCGGTTGGTCTGGTAATCTGCGCGTTTGTCCGAAACGCGCCGTCCACGTATGCGAACCCGAATCAAGATCTGCGGTTTCACCCGTCCCGATGACGCCCGCCAGGCCGCCGCGCTGGGCGTGGACGCCATCGGCCTGGTGTTCTATGCGCCCAGCCCACGTGCTGTGGACATCGCGGCCGCACAGGCCATCATCAAGGTCCTGCCGCCCTTCGTCAGCAGCGTGGGCCTGTTTGTCAATGCATCCGCCGATCGTGTGCGCGAAGTGCTGGCGCAAGTGCCGCTGGACCTGCTGCAGTTTCACGGCGATGAATCTCCGGACCACTGCGCGCAGTTCGGCCGTCCCTGGCTGAAGGCCATCCGCATGCGCGAGGGCATCGACCTGCCGCGCGAGGCCGAACGCTATCGCGGTGCTGCCGGGTTGCTGCTGGACGCCTATCGTCCCGGTACGCCGGGCGGCACCGGCGAGTCCTTCGCGTGGTCGCGGGTACCGCGGGACCTGGCCCTGCCCATCGTGCTGGCCGGCGGCCTAATTCCGGCCAACGTCGGCGAGGCCATCGCCACGGCGCGGCCCTTTGCCGTGGACCTCAGTGGAGGCGTGGAGGCAGCGAAGGGCATCAAGGATGCGGCGAAGATGGCTGAACTGGTGGAAGCCGTGCGGGCGGCGGATGGGTAACCGTGAGTGGTGAATTGGGTGATGTAAACGCAGAGGGCGCAAAGAACGCAAAGGTAAATAATTGTTTTTGCTTGTTGCTCGTTACACCACTCTGCGGTGTAACGCAAAACAGTGAATCAATCTGCCGCGAGCAGCGTGGCGCTGAGCGCCACAGGATGTGTGACACCGCAGAGCGGTGATCACAAGATCAGATCAAATTTTTGATCTTTGCGTTCTTTGCGCCTTTGCGTCCTCTGCGTTGAAATCACCGACTCAAAACAAACCTCGAAACCACGCGCACAACGAAGAGTGGAGCAGTAATGACAGTACAGATCAGACAGGCCGAGGGCTCGCTGCCCGATGACAACGGCCACTTCGGTCCCTACGGTGGACGCTTTGTCGCCGAGACCCTGATGGTGCCCCTGCGCGAGCTGCAGGAGGCCTACGACAAATACCTCAGCGACGACGATTTTCTCAATGAGCTGGACGAAGACCTGCGCCAGTTCGTCGGCCGGCCCTCGCCGCTGTATCTCGCCGAACGCTGGACGGCGCAACTGGGCGGTGCGCAGATCTACCTCAAGCGCGAGGACCTCAACCACACCGGCGCGCATAAAGTGAACAATACCGTCGGCCAGGCCCTGCTCGCCAAGCGCATGGGCAAGACCCGCATCATCGCCGAGACCGGTGCCGGCCAGCACGGCGTGGCCACCGCCACCGTGGCGGCGCGTCTGGGCCTGAAGTGCGTGGTCTACATGGGCGCGGTGGATATTGCCCGTCAGGCCATCAATGTTTATCGCATGAAGCTGCTGGGTGCCGAGGTGGTGTCGGTGGAGTCCGGCTCCAAGACCCTCAAGGACGCCCTCAACGAGGCCATGCGCGACTGGGTCACCAACATCGACGACACCTTCTACATCATCGGTACCGTCGCCGGCCCGCACCCTTACCCGGCCATGGTACGCGACTTCCAGGCCATCATCGGCCGCGAGGCCCGGACGCAGATCCTCGATCAGGCTGGACGTCTGCCCGATGCCCTGGTGGCCTGTGTCGGTGGCGGTTCCAACGCCATCGGCCTGTTCTATCCCTTCCTCGACGACAAGGATGTGGCCATCTATGGCGTCGAGGCCGCCGGCGAGGGCCTGGAGACGGGTCATCACGCCGCGCCTCTGTGCGTCGGCCGGCCCGGTGTGCTGCACGGCAACCGCACCTATCTAATGGAGGACGACAACGGCCAGATCATCGAGACCCACTCCATTTCCGCCGGTCTCGACTACCCTGGCGTAGGTCCTGAGCATGCCTGGCTGAAAGACGAGGGCCGCGCCCAGTATGTGGCTATCACTGATGACGAGGCCCTGAGCGCCTTCCACAACCTGACCCGCGTCGAGGGCATCATGCCGGCGCTGGAGTCCAGCCATGCGCTGGCCTATGCTGGTAAGTTGGCGTCGACCATGGATCGCGAGCAAATCATTGTCGTCAACCTGTCCGGCCGCGGCGACAAGGACATCCACACCGTGGCGGCGCTGGAGGGCATCAAGGTTTGAGAGGGTTGGGTGTTGTATACGCAGAGGTCGCAGAGGCGCAGAGGTCGCAGAGAAATACAAAAGAAAAAATCATTGAAAGTTTTTCTTTGCGTTCTCTGCGCCTTTGCGTTGAATCGGCGGGCTTGATCAAAGCCTCTGCCCTGTTGAACTGGAAATCGTGACATGAGTCGTATCGAAAACTGTTTCACCAAACTGAAAATTGAAGGCCGCAAGGCCCTTATTCCCTACGTCACCGCGGGTGACCCGGAACCCGCCCTCACCGTGCCCCTGATGCACGCCATGGTGGCCGCTGGTGCCGACATCATCGAGCTCGGCGTGCCGTTCTCCGATCCCATGGCCGACGGCCCGGTGATCCAGCGCGCTGCCGAGCGCGCCCTTGAGCACGGCACCAGCCTGCGCGACGTGCTGGCCATGGTGGCTGAGTTCCGCCAGCGGGACACCGGCACCCCGGTGGTGCTCATGGGCTACCTCAACCCGGTGGAGGTGATGGGCTACGAGACCTTCGCCAAGGCCGCCGCTGAGGCCGGTGTGGACGGTGTGCTTAGCGTCGATCTGCCGCCGGAAGAGGCCCACGACCTGCTGGTAGCGCTGCGCGGCTACGACGTCGACCCCATCTTCCTGCTCGCGCCGACCACCGATGACATACGCATCGAGAAAATCTGTGCGGTGGCCAGTGGCTACGTCTATTATGTGGCCCTGAAGGGCGTCACCGGCGCTGGCGGCCTGGACGTGCAGTCGGTGACCGACAAGCTGGCGCAGATCCGCCACCATACCGACCTGCCTGTCGGCGTCGGCTTCGGTATCAAGGATGCCGATTCCGCGGCCGCCGTGGCCAACGTGGCCGATGCCGTGGTGGTGGGCAGTGCCTTGGTGAAAAAGATCGAGCAGAATGCCGGCCAAAGCGATAAAATTACCCAGGAAATTACCGATGTTCTCGCCCGCATGCGTGCGGCGATGGATACCTGATTTTTTTTTTAGGTTCAAGCAAGATAGGTCGTACATATGAGCTGGCTGGAAAAATTAATACCCTCGCGCATCCGTATCGATGGCAAGCAGAAAAAGGCCGTCCCCGAGGGTCTGTGGGCCAAGTGCCCGGCCTGTGATGCGGTACTCTACCGCGCCGATCTGGAGCGTAATCTGGATGTCTGCCCCAAGTGCGACCATCACATGCGTATCGGTGCCCGTCGTCGTCTTGAGGCCTTTCTTGATGAAGAACCGCGTGTAGAGATCGGCGAAAATCTGGAGCCGGTGGATGCCCTCAAGTTCAAGGATCTGAAGAAGTATAAGGACCGTCTGACCCAGGCGCAGAAGGCCACCGGTGAAAAGGATGCCCTGATCGGCATGATGGGGCAGGTGAAGGGGGTGCCACTGGTGGCCGCGGCCTTCGAATTCAAGTTCATGGGTGGTTCCATGGGCTCGGTGGTGGGTGAGCGTTTCGTGCGCTGTGTCGACACCGCCATCGAGCACAACATCCCCTTCGTCTGTTTCACCGCCTCCGGCGGTGCGCGCATGCAGGAGGCCCTGTTTTCGCTGATGCAGATGGCCAAGACCAGCGCGGTTTTAGCCAAAATGAGCAAGCGGGGTATTCCGTTCATTTCCGTGATGACCGACCCGACCATGGGTGGCGTGTCCGCCAGTCTGGCCATGCTCGGCGACCTCAACGTCGCCGAGCCCAAGGCCCTGATTGGCTTCGCCGGCCCGCGCGTTATCGAACAGACCGTGCGTCAGACCCTGCCCGAGGGCTTCCAGCGCAGTGAATTCCTGCTCGAACACGGCACCGTGGACATGATCATCGACCGCCGTGAGATGCGCGACCGCCTGGCCCGCGTGCTCTCCATGCTCACCGGCCAGCCGGCGGCTTGAGGTCTGCCTGGAGCGGGCCATACCCGCGATGGTTTGCCTTTCATTGACAGAGATTGTGGTTTTGGGAATTGTGGGAACGGCTTTAGCCGCGATTAATGGCTAGTTTTATTCGCGGCTAAAGCCGCTCCCACAGATTTATTGTTTTCCCACCCATCATCGCGGGCATGGCCCGCTCCTACGAGATCCATTGACGGACATCCTCCATGCGTTTCAACACCCTCGACGACTGGCTCCGCTGGCAGGAGTCCCTGCATCCCAGCGAGATCGAGCTGGGCCTCGACCGCGTACGCACGGTGCTCACGCGCCTGGGCCTGGAATGCCCCGACTTCACCGTCGTCACTGTCGCCGGCACCAACGGCAAGGGCTCCAGCGTGGCCATGCTGGAGAGTATTCTGCATGCCGCCGGTTATCATGTCGGCACCTTTACCTCGCCACACCTGCTGCGCTACAACGAGCGCATCCGCGTTGGCGGCGAGCCGGTCACCGATGCCGAATTGTGTGCCGCCTTCGCCCGTATCGACGCCGCGCGCGGCGACATCTCGCTGACCTATTTTGAGTTCGGCACCCTCGCCGCCATCGATTGCCTGCAGCAGCGCGGGGTGGAGATTGCCGTGCTGGAGGTGGGTCTGGGCGGGCGGCTGGATGCGGTCAACGTGCTGGATGCCGATGTGGCCCTGATTACCCCGGTGGACGTGGACCATGTGGCCTGGCTGGGTAGTGACCGCGAGACCATCGGCGTCGAGAAGGCCGGCGTCATGCGTACCGGACGGCCGGTGGTGGTCAGCGATCCGCAGCCACCGCAGTCGGTGTTGCAGCATGCCGACGAGCTGGGAGCGCCGCTGGCCCTCGCTGGTCGTGACTACCACTACGAGGTACAAGGCGTTCAGTGGCGCTGGGTGGCCGGCGAGCAGAGCCGCAACGCCCTGCCGTTGCCGGCCCTGCGTGGTGATTTTCAGTTGGCCAATGCCGCCGGTGTACTGATGGTGCTGGCATGGCTGGGCGAACGGTTTCCGGTCAGTCAGCAGGCAGTGCGCAGCGGCCTGCTGGCGGTGCAATTGCCGGGGCGTTTTCAGGTGTTGCCGGGTCGGCCTATGCAGATTCTCGACGTGGCACACAACCCGCACAGTGCCCGCGCCCTGGCGCAGACCCTTGCCGGTCAGCCGTGCTCTGGGCGTACCCTGGCGGTGCTGGGGATGCTGGATGACAAGGACATCACCGCCACCGTGGCCAGTCTGCGCACGGTGGTGGACGATTGGTACCTGGCCTCGCAGGATGCGCCGCGCGGCGCTTCGGCGATACGATTGCGTGAGGCGCTAGACGGCGTGGGTCAGTGCTTCGACAATGTGACCGCGGCTCGTGCCGCGGCGTTGGCCGCGGCCGATGAAAACGATCGGGTAGTGATCTTCGGCTCGTTTTATACAGTGGCTGCGGTCCTCGGTTAGCGCGTATAATCACGTTCTGATTCGGGCTAGTGGTCTAACAAGGTTGTATTGATGGGTTCAGCGCTCCTGTGGTGTTTCGCGGCAAGGCGCCGTGCGCAGGCAATGGCCGGGTCCTTGTCAAGCGCGGCAACGCCGCCGTGGGACACCACAGGAGCGCCCGAAGGGTTGGCCTGTCAGCGTTCCACCTCTTGCAAAGGACTATGGCCATTCGCTGCGAGGCGCGCCTCGCCTAAAGCGCCTACTATTGGTGCCCTGAACGCTGACAGGCCAACTGAACCCATCAATACAACCTTGTTAGACCACTAAGGACCTCCGTGAACATTCAACTCAAACAGCGTCTGGTCGGGGCCGTGGTGCTGGTCTCGCTGGCTGTCATTATCATTCCCATGCTGTTGCCGGGCGAGGGCAGTTATACGCGCCAGCAGCCGGGCAGCGCTATCCCCGCCGAGCCCGATTACCGTTTCTCACCCCTGCCGGAACCGCCGCCGGCCCCCCCTGTGGCCAAGGCACCACCGGCGCCGGTGGAGGATCTGGTGGCACCTGATACGGCGGAACCGGTAACGAAAAAGACGCCCACTGAAGCCGTGAAAAAACCCGTCACCAAGCCCGATCTGCCTATCGATACCGCCACATCGAAAGAGAGTTCCGTGAGCAAAAAGGGAGATGGCCAGGCCACCGCCTGGGTAGTGCAGGTGGGCAGTTTCTCCAGCGCCAAAAATGCCCGCGCCCTGCGTGACAAGCTGCGCAAAATGGGACATGCCACGTTTGTCGAGGCGGTGAAGGATAAGGCAGGAAAGTCAGTCTATCGCGTGCGCGTGGGGCCGGAGGTACGCCGTGATCTGGCGGAGAAGGTACAACAGCAGCTTGCCCGTGATGCCAAACTCAAGGGCATTGTGCTGCGTTACCCGTGATGGCACCCGTTCTACGACAAGGGGCACTTCTATTATTAGAAATGCCCCGGGGTCTGCTAGAATCGCGGCTGTTTCATTTTTCGATAGGTCGTGTCTGATGGTCTGGGTGGATTACCTGATTCCCGGAATAATTGTGGTTTCGGCCCTGCTCAGCCTGATGCGCGGCTTTGTCCGCGAGGCCATGTCACTAACCGGCTGGCTGGTGGCCGTGTGGGTGGCGTTGCACTTTTCCCAGCCGTTGGCGGAGGCCTTCCTCGGCAGTATTTCCGTGCCTTCCCTGCGCGTCGGGGTGGCCTTCGTGATTCTGTTCGTGATTGTGTTGGTACTGTCGGCGCTGATCAACCGGCTGGCCAGCCAGTTGGTGAAGCGAACGGGGCTGACGGGCACGGATCGCATGATTGGCATGCTGTTCGGCGCGGCGCGTGGCGCCGTGGTGGTGGCGGTGTTGGTGCTGCTGGCGGGCATGACCACCATGCCACAGGATCCGTGGTGGCAGCAGTCCGTGACCATCGGCTATTTTCAGGATCTGGCGGTGTGGCTGCGTGAAAACGTCGCGCCGGAGATCAAGAGTTATCTGGGTTAGGAGGCTGTCGGACTTAGGATGAATCTACTGTGGAAAACCCATTTTCCCGATCTTTTTCGTTGAATATGTCCAATATTCGCCTCAAACGATCAAAAAAATGGACTCAAAATGGCTTTCCCTCGCTACGATCACCTAAGTCCGACAGCCTCCTAGCGGCATCAATCCGCAGTCCCAAAATTCAATAGCAGTATCAAGAGGTCACCCCTGATGTGCGGCATTATCGGAATCGTCGGTCACGAGAACGTGAACCAGGAACTGTATGATGGCCTGACCGTGCTGCAGCACCGTGGCCAGGATGCGGCGGGCATCGTTACCTGTGACAAGGGGCGGCTGTTTCTGCGCAAGGACAACGGCCTGGTGCGCGACGTGTTTCACACCCGCCATATGCTGCGCCTGGTTGGCCGTATGGGCATCGGTCATGTGCGTTATCCCACCGCCGGGTGTTTTTCCTCCGCCGAGTCGCAACCGTTTTACGTCAACTCGCCGTTTGGTATCTCGCTGGCGCACAACGGTAACCTGACCAATGCCATCGAACTCAAGCGCGACCTGTTCCGCGCGGATCGCCGCCACATCAACACCGACTCCGATTCTGAGGTGCTGCTCAACGTTTTTGCCCACGAGCTGCAGCAGCAGGGCAAACTGAAAATCTCCGCAGACGACGTGTTTGCCGCTGTCGCCGGCGTGCACCGCCGTTGTCGTGGCGCCTATGCCGCGGTGGCGATGATCACCGGCCACGGCATCGTCGGTTTCCGTGACCCACACGGTATCCGTCCCGTCGTGTTCGGCCAGCGTGAAACCGTACGCGGCATGGAATACATCATCGCCTCCGAGAGCGTCGCCATCGATTCCCTGGGCTTCGAGCTGGTGCGCGACATCGCCCCCGGCGAGGCGGTCTATATCGACACTGATGGCCAGCTGCACACCCGCCAATGCGCGGATGATCCGCAGCTCAATCCGTGCATCTTCGAACATGTCTATTTTGCCCGTCCCGATTCCATCATCGATAGCATTTCCGTGTACAAGGCCCGCCTGCGCATGGGTGAGGCGCTGGCGAAAAAGATCGAGCGTGTATTTCCCAATCATGACTTCGACGTGGTGATCCCCATTCCCGACACCAGTCGTACCTCGGCGCTGCAACTGTCCAACGCTCTCGGCGTGCTGTACCGCGAAGGCTTTATCAAGAACCGCTATATCGGCCGCACCTTCATCATGCCCGGACAGAAGCAGCGCAAGAAGTCCGTGCGCCAGAAGCTCAATGCCATTGAGCTGGAATTCAAGGGCAAGAATGTGCTGCTGGTGGACGATTCCATCGTGCGTGGCACCACCTCCAAGCAAATTATCCAGATGGCCCGCGAGGCCGGCGCGAACAAGGTCTACTTCGCCTCCGCCGCGCCACCGGTGCGTTTTCCCAATGTGTATGGCATCGACATGCCCTCGGTGAATGAACTGGTGGGCCATGATCGTGACGACAAGCAAATCGCCGAAGCCATCGGTGCCGACTGGCTGGTGTATCAGGATCTCGACGACCTGATCGAAACCGCGCGCCATGGCAACCCGGAAGTCAGGCAATTCGATACCTCGGTGTTTGACGGCAACTACGTCACCGGTGATATCACCCGGGACTATCTTGATTTTATCGAGGGTAACCGCAGCGACGGCGCGCGCAGCAGCCAGCAGGAAGACAATGAGGTCATCGATCTGCACAACAGCGCCTGACCCACGGCCTGATTGACAGGCAGGGATGCCTCCACTAATCTCGGGTTTACAGCGCCGATTTGATGTCAGCTTGCGGGCGCTTTAACAAATGCAGCTAAAGCGGGAAACCTGCTTTGGCCTGTTGATGAGACGATGGCCGTGCGGGTTTTTTTGTGTTGGCGCAAAAATGTGCAACTTGTTTGCCACAGAGGCACGGAGGGCACAGAGATAGTGAATTTCTCGCCAAGGCGCAGAGATGCAAAGAAAAAATGAAGGGAATGTTTTTTCGTGACTTGGCGGGAATCAATGTATTCCTTCTCTGCGTACTCTGTGCCTCTGTGGCGAAATGAATGAATTGAGCAAGGTATTAACCATGGCCAGCAATGACAACAGACCGACCGACGAGACATTAGGCTTCGATACACTCGCCGTGCGCGCCGGTTATGAACGCACCAACGAGGGTGAACACAGCGAAGCAATATTCGCCACTTCAAGTTATGCCTATAAAAGCGCGGCGCAGGCGGCGGCACGTTTTTCCGGTGACGAACCCGGCAACATTTATTCGCGTTTTACCAATCCCACCGTGAATGCCTTCGAGCGGCGGTTGGCTGTGCTCGAAGGCGGTGAACGTTGTGTCGCCACAGCCTCAGGCATGGGTGCCATTCTCACCGCCTGTCTCGGTATGTTGAAAGCGGGCGATCACATTGTTTCTTCGCGTGCCATCTTCGGCTCTACCGTGGTGTTGTTCGACAATATTTTCACGCGCTTCGATATCAAGACCACCTTCGTGCCACAGACGGATTTACAGGCGTGGCAGCAGGCCATCCGTGCGGAGACCAGGATTCTGTTTCTGGAAACGCCCTCCAATCCCGTCACCGAAATTGCCGACATCGCCGCGCTGGCCGAGTTGGCGCATGCCAACGATTGTCTGCTGGTCGTGGATAACTGCTTTTGTACTCCCGCCCTGCAAAAGCCTCTCGCGCTGGGTGCGGACGTCATCATCCATTCCGCGACCAAATATATCGACGGTCAGGGCCGCTGTATTGGTGGCGCTGTGGTTGGCAGCGAGGAGCTGGTGGGTGGTGATGTTTATGGCATTGTGCGAACCGGTGGTACCAGCATGAGCCCGTTCAATGCCTGGGTATTTCTCAAGGGACTGGAGACGCTGCGCATTCGCATGGAGGAACATTGCCGCAATGCACAATTGTTGGCCGAGTGGCTGGAGACGCAATCCGCCGTGACGTGTGTCAATTACCCGGGCCTGAAGTCCCACCCGCAACATGCACTGGCCGCGCAGCAGCAAACGGGCTTTGGTGGTGTGCTGTCTTTTGAGGTGAAGGGCGGTCAGGCAGGGGCCTGGCAGTTGATCGATAACACTCGGCTGTTGTCCATCACGGCCAACCTGGGTGATACCAAGACCACCATCACTCATCCCGCGACCACGACCCATGGACGCGTCGATCCCGAGGCGCGTATCGAGGCCGGCATCACCGATGGGCTGGTGCGTATTTCGGTGGGGCTGGAGGATATCGCTGACATCAAGGCGGATTTGTTGCGGGGATTGCGTTTGCTTTATTAACCCGGCAGGTAACTACTCAGGCTACTTTTAAAGAGCCCGGTAGAAGGGTGGGTACGTTTTATGTGCCCACGCGGTTGATTCACGTTGCCGTGGGTATAAAAAACCTGTCCACCCTGCACTAGCAGCCCAATCTACGGCCCTGGCCAAGCAAATGGTCGTGGATATTTCGATTTCAATTGTTGACAACGCAAAGAACGCAAAGGCGCAGAGTACGCAAAGGGTTTTAGTTCTTCTTTTTTGTTTTCTTCGCGTCCTTTGCGCCTCTGCGTCCTCTGCGTTTCCGTCCCGGATCTGATCCAAACCACAGAACGTTGGGGTGACGACTGCATGGAGATGGTGAGACCGGAAACCGGATATATAGCCGTCGGGTTAATAAAAGCAAAGGATAGGAGCGGGCTATGCCCGCGCTTCTATGCTCATCGCAAAAGGGGGTGATCTTTGGGTAACTGTTTTGCATACCAGAGAGCCAACTTGTGGCGCATGGATTTTTGCGCCACCTGATCCTCGGGCAAGGGCTGGATCAGTTTATCGTGCACCAACAGCCGATAGATAAAGAGTGTTTTCTCGCTCACCGAATCTGTTGGCTCGAAGACCGCGGCACCCCTGTCCTCGGCATACTTCACCCCGGCGATGATCGCCTCTTTGACAAGTTCGGCTTCGTGTTTAAGTTTTTTGTTTTTTGCCATATGTCACCTGTATTTTTCATTGGAAATCTGTCGACTCAGTGAAGTGTCTCGTGGGCGCGTTTGACGTCCTGCGTGTCGGCGCCTCCGTCGATGTGCTTGAGTTGCTGATCGAGCAATGATCGCACCTCGGCCGTGTGTCCCGCCTGTGTGGCGATGTCGGCCAGATCCATACTGCAGCGTAGGGCCAGGGATTGGGCATTTTGCTGTTGGGCCTGTTGCAGTGCCTGGGTGAGCAGGGTCTCTGCCTGTGCGGAATGCGCCGGCCCGGCCTGTTGCAGGAAGTGCCCCTTGAGGCGCAGCAGTTCGGCACTGAAGAAGTTCTCATGGGTATGCTCTGTTTCTTCCATTGCCTTGTCGAGAGTGGTATTGGCGTCGTTGGATTGGCCGGCGCGAAATTGCAGCTCCGCCAGCAGGGCGAGGAAATAGGAGCGTACCAGGCGGCTGCCGGATTGCTCGTATTCGGCCAGTGCGGACTGAAATTCTTCACAGCAGGCCTTGATGTTGCTGTCATCGGCTTCTGCCCAGGCGCGCAGCATTTTTCCTGTGGCGGACCAGAAGGCGAAGCCATAGGTTTCGCACAGGGCGATTTGCGCCTCGGCCTGCCGCTGTGTGGCCTCACGTTCACCACGCAGCTGATGCACCACGGCGAGGAATTGCAGGGCGTAGGCCTGACTGAAGGGGTGGGTGAGGCGTTTGGCGGCCTCCAGTGCTTGACGGCATTTCTCCAGTGCCTGATCGGGCTGGCCCAGTAGCCACAGGATGCAACCCGTGTTGGCGAGGCCGGCGACATGTACGTCCTGGCAGTGTGAGACCTTGGCGGTGAGGGCCGGGGCCTCAATGGCGTTGTGTGGTGGCATGAGCAGTTCCAGTGCTTCGTCCAGCCGTCCCTGCCAGAAGCGGGTGGTGCCGAGGGTGCGTTTGGCCTCCAGTGCCAGACCCGGCTGTTTGACCTGCGCAGCGAGGCCGAGCAGTTCATTGGCCAGTGACTCGGCGGTGTCGAGGTCGGCGCGCACGATATAGTGCTCCCACAGACCACACAGTACCGGGAAGGTGGTGTTGATATCGGGCGTGCTGCGGCACAGTTCGCGGGCGCGGGCGTAGGCCTTTTCCACCGCGGGGGCAGCATAGCCCTTGCTCATCATCAAGGACAGACCGAGGGTGGTCTGTGTCTCCAGCTCTCGGGCGCGGCGCTCGGGGGAATCCGGCAGACGCTTGAGCACGACCAGACCCTGCCGGAGGTGGATGACGGCTTCCTGATTGGCGGAACGGCGCACCGCCAGCTTGCCGGCCTTGAGCCACATTTCCGCGGCCTGATCATCGATACAGGCCTCGCTGCAGTGATGCGCCAGCAGCTCCGGGTTGGCTTCCACGATGTGTGGGAAACGCTCCTGCAACAGGTTGGCGATGCGTTGGTGATAATGCTGCCGGGTGCGCTTGAGCAGGGATTGATAGGCCGCTTCACGCAGCAGGGCGTGGCGGAAGCTGTAGGATGCCTTGGGCGGGTGGCCACGTTGCAGGAATAACTCCGCATTGATGAGGTGGGCGAGGCCCTGCCGCAGGCTGGTTTCGTCACGACCGGCCAGCGCGCTGAGCAGTTCGTGGCCGAATTCCCGTCCCAGGGTGGCGCTGAGCTGGGCCAGTTCCTTGTCTTCGCCGAGGCCGTCGAGGCGTGACATGAGTGAGTCCTGCAGGGTTGAGGGGATGGCCAGTTCGGCCATGCCGGCTTTCAGTACATAGTGACTGGCCTTTTCCTCCAGCATATCCGAATTGAGCACCATACCGGTCAGTTCTTCGATGAAGTAAGGTACGCCGTCGGTCTTGCGGATGATTTCCGCGAACACATCTATGGGCAGGGTCTTGCCGCCGCTGAGCTGACGGATCAGATGGCCGGCCTGTTGACGGGTGAGGCGGTTGAGCGTCACCAGGGTCAGGTTGGCATGCGAGTTCCATGGCGGGGCAAATTCGCTGCGGAAGGTGAACAGGGCGAACAGGTTGGTCAGTCCGGGCTGTTCCACCAGCAGGGTGAGTAGCTCCAGGGTGGAGGAATCAACCCAGTGCAGGTCTTCCACCACCAGGACTACCAGCTTTTGCTGGGCCAGGGATTGCAGCATTGACACCAGTGCGTTGAGAATTTTCTGCTTGCGCTGCTGCGGGGTGGCACCCAGTGCATCCGGGGCGGTTCCTGTGATGTGGATGCCCAGCAGCTCCGCGAGTGCGGGGGTGACCTCTGCCGCATCCAGTCCCAGGGTTTCCACGAGATCGGAAGAGCACACGTCTGAACTCCAGTCACACTGATATATCTCGTATGCCGTCTTCTGCTTGAAAAAAAAAAAAAATACAAACTGAAAGAGAGATCGGAAGAGCAAAAGTCTGAGTAGTAATAGGTTGGTGCCACCTTTCACGTGAGCACTGTACCGCTAATTAT
>CAJVYS010000043.1 GCA_913009875.1 uncultured Gammaproteobacteria bacterium
CCGAGCTCTACACTCTTTCCCTCCACGACGCTCTTCCGATCTCCTCAGGTACAGGCCAGCGGTGATGACGATGCCGAGAATAACGATGACGGCCACGGGTTCGACCTGCAGGGTCACCAGAAATATCTGGAATTCAGCGGGGAAGTGCGCCAGCCCCGGCAGGCCCAGCGAGGCGAAGGCGGCCAGCACGAAGGACCAACCGAGTATCGGCACCACCTTGAGCAGGCCGCCGAACTGATCCATCTCTCGCGTGTGGGCGCGATCCTGTAGCATGCCGACGAGAAAGAACAGGGCGCCGGTGACCAGCCCGTGACTGACCATCTGTAGTACCGAACCGTCCAGCGCCATGGCGCGTGTCGCCGGGTCGAG
Organism: uncultured Gammaproteobacteria bacterium; assembly: GCA_913009875.1. Classification (GTDB taxonomy): domain Bacteria; phylum Pseudomonadota; class Gammaproteobacteria; order SZUA-152; family SZUA-152; genus DRQN01. The sequence continues at coordinate 370 of CAJVYS010000043.1, forward strand.
CGCCAGTGCGGCGATGGCGACGCCAACAATGACGTAGCCCATGTGATTGACGGAGGTGTAGGCGATCAGGCGTTTGAGATCCGTCTGTGCCAAGGCAGCGAAGGCGCCGTAGAGGGCGGCAACGACGCCGAACACCAGAATAACGATGCCGGCATCCCGAAAGGCATCGGGCGTCATTTGCAAGGCAAAACGCACCAGGCCATAGGTGCCGAATTTCAGCATCACGCCGGCAAGGATGACACTGCCGGCCGCCGGGGCTTGAACATGCGCGGCCGGCAGCCAGGTGTGGAAGGGGAACACCGGCGTCTTGACCGCGAAGGTGAACAGCATCGCCACCAGCGCCAGCATGGCCGCGCTACCGCTCAACGGCGGATTGTCGATCCAGGCGCGCATATCGAAGGTCTGCGGGTCACTGCCGAGATACAGTCCGAGGATGGCGAGCAGCAGCGGCAGACTGCCTAACAGGGTATAGATGAAGAACATCAGCGCCGCGCGCTGGCGATCCTCGTGTCCCCAACCGGCAATCATGAAGTACATGGAGACCAGCGACACTTCGAAGAACACGTAGAACAGGATCGCATCCAGTGCGGTAAAGGTGCCGATGGCGGCCGTCTCCAGCAACAGCATTAGTACCACGTAGGCGTGGGGCCGCTCCTTCACCTTGGCAGAATAGATGAAGGCCAGGAAGAACAGCAGCGCACTCAGCAGCACCAGCGGCAGACTGATGCCATCCACGCCGACACGATAGGCGGCGCCGATGGCCGGCATCCAGTCGATCTGTTCAACCTGGGCAAAACCTGTTTCGTTGACGCCACGCGACCACATCCACAGGGCACCCACCAGGGTCAGTCCGCTGGTGACAATACCGATGGCGTGTACGATCTGCGCGGGTGCCTTGCGCAAAACCATGATGATCAGTGCACCGATCAGTGGCAGGAACAGGGTAATGGACACAATGGGAAGCACTAATCAGTCTCCTGTTGAAATGTCTGAAGCAAGTCTCTGTAGCCTGGGTTGAGCTTGCGAAACCCGGGAAGCAAGGAAGGTTTATTCTCCAAACCCTCTTACATTCACGTTTCTCGCCGAATACTGTGGATATTTGTTCCGATCCACATCTCAAATTCCCCGGGTTTCGCAAGCTCAACCCAGGCTACAAATTGTAGCGACTCATTAAATCAGTAAAGCGATAAAGAGAGCCACGAGAATCAACGCCGTGGCCACCACGGTGATGGCCAGTTCGCGGTGGATCAAGCCACTCTGCAAGGCGCGGGCACGGCTGCCGAGACCGACGGTGCCACGCACCAGGGAAAAGATCAGTCCGTCGATGCCGCGATCATCGCTACGGCGCACGGCGCGGCCGATAGCGAGTCCCAACCGTCCCACGGCCAGCACGCCGGTGTACAGGCCGCGTTCCAATTTTTCACAACTGTGGGCGATGGCGAATGTGGGACGTACCAACCAGGCATCGAAACCACCGGCAATGGCAAAACCCTGATTTGCCCAAGGCAACAGCGGCCCCAGCAGATGTCGTATCGGGATGAACCAGCCCAGCACCAAGCCACCCAGCGCGGCAGCCAGGCCAAGAATCTGGGCGAGGGTGCTCGCAGGGAGCGAGGCGGACAGCAATGTCTCGATGGCGGGGAAGGCGGCCCCCAGGACAACGGCCAGGGTGGCCAGTCCGGCCAGTCCACCGCCCATCCAACCCAATCCCACCAGGGCACGTTTCTGGCTCTTTCCTCGCCACAGGATGTGCAGCGCGCGGGCCATATAGGCACCGGTCAGCAGGGTGCCGGCCAGCGCGAATGTCGCCAGTAACGCAGCATTGGGTGAGGCCAGCGCAGCGGCGATGATGGCGTCCTTGGAAAAGAATCCACTCAGGGGCGGGATACCGGCCAGCGCCAGCGCCGCCAGCGCAAAGGCGAAAAAGATGCGCGGCCGGTCGCGACCCGCACCTTGCAGATCGGTCAGCGTGGTACTTTCACGACTATGCTGGAAGACACCAGCAGCCAGAAACAGCGAGCTCTTGATGGCGGCGTGAGCGATCAGGTGAAGCAGGGCCGCCAGTGGCACGCCGGCGCCCACCGCCACCAGCATCAGGCCGTATTGGCTGGATGTCGAGGCGGCCAGCAGGCGTTTGAGATCACGTTCACCGAGGGCGATGAGGCCGGTGACCACGGTGGTGATACCACCGACGATGCCAATCACCAGCAGCACGTCAGGCGGCAACATCGGTGCTGTACGGATCAACAGGATAGCGCCAGCCGCCACCAGGGTGGCCGAGTGCAGCAGCGCCGAGACCGGCGTCGGTCCGGCCATGGCGCGTTGTAACCAATCGTGCAACGGCGTTTGTGCGGACTTACCCATGGCCGCGACCAACAGCAGAAGGCCGGCGGCAACCGCCGCGCTGCCACCCGTGTTCAGTGTGGTCTCGATATCGCTGCTGCCGGCGTCGGCAATGAGAATGAACACCGCAATATAGAGTCCCAGATCTGCACTGCGGGTCACCAGGAAGGCGCGGGTGGCGGCGGCCCTGACCCCTGGCCGCCGGTACCAGAAGCCGATCAACAGGTAACTGCTCAGGCCGATGAGTTCCCAGGCCGCGAGCAGCAATATCCAGTCGCCCGCAAGCACCAGGGTCTGCATGGCCGTGATAAAAAACAGCAGGGTGGCAAAAAAGCGCACCTTTTCGTTGTCCTGCTTCATGTAGCCGGTGGCATAGACCAGCACCAGACTGCTGATCACGGCGACCAGGGTGGAAAGCAGGGCGGTCAGGGGCGTGGCAACCAGGCGCAGCGGCAGTTCCGGCAGGCCGGGCAGGGTCAATTCGCCGTGCATGCCGTCGAAGGCGTTTGCCAATAGTCCGATACTGGCGAGCAGGCCGATCACGACGCCCAGCAGTGCCAGCACGGCGGGCAAGCGCCGTAGCAACAGGATCAGCACGGCCGCGGAGAAGGGCGCGAGAATCGTGAGGGCGATGAGACTCACCCCTTCAAGTCCGTGGCTTCTTCCATTTCGACGGAACCTTTAGCACGGAAGCGGGCAATGGCCACACCAAAACCCACCGTCATCTCTATCGCCATCACGGTCATCACGATGAGTACGAACATTTGCCCGGCCGGGTTGTCCGGGTGCAGGTAACGCCAGAACGCCACCAGGTTCACCATCGCCCCGGCAAGGATCAGCTCTATGCCCATCATGATCATCACCAGGTTGGTTTGCGACAATGCGCCGTAGACGCCGACGCCGAACAGCGCGGCGCCGGTAATGAGCGCGAGAAGGAGTTCAATGCTCATGGTTCGCCGTTCCTTTTAGCGGGTTGCGTTTAACCGGTGGTATGGCCACCGCCGTTGCGGCAATCATCGCGGTGAGAATGGTGATGCCGGCCGTCTCAAAAATCAGCATCGAACGACCCAGCAGTTCAAGGCCCAGATCGACTACTTGTTGCTCGGCATCCGGTGCAACGCTTGCCACAGGCCCCCAGTCGACAAATACGGCGACGGCCACGGCGGCGACGAAGGAAACAATGCCCGCCACCAGTGACAGGCGTTTCTGATGCGTCATGTCCATCTTACCAAGCCCGCCCGGATCCATCATGAACATCACCATGAAAATGGCCATGATGCTCATTTCGGTGGCCATCATCATGATCTGCAATACGCCGAGGAATTCCGCCTGCATGCTCAGAAACATGGCGCCGAGGGCGGTCTGCGAGAAGAGTAGGGCGAGGGCGGAGCGCACCATGGAAAAGGTGCGGAAGACGACGATGCCGAACCACACCGATGCAAGGCCGAAAAAGCCGATATACAATGCCTGGGCAGTGATCATGGCAGCACCAGTACGAGTACACCGACCAGAAGGATATTCAGCAATGCCAACGGTATGCCCAGCATCCAGCACCAACCCAGCAGATCTGTCTCGCGGATGCGTGGCATATACCGCCCGGCTAATAGCATCGTTGCGGTGACCGCCAGTATCTTGATGGCACTCCATGCCCAGGGCGGTAGCCACGGCCCTTGCCATCCACCGAGATAGAAAACCACCGTGGCCGCCGCCAGCGTGATGATCAACACCAGCCGTCCAAGCCGGAATACCGCCAGCCGTGCGCCGCTGTATTCGGCTTCCACACCACCGGCCAATTCACCTTTTGCGGTGGTCAGATCAAACGGGGGAAGAAATGCCAGCGCCATAGACGCAACAAAAAACAGTATGAACCCCAGCGGTTGATAAACGATGTTCCACAAGCCGGCCTGGGAGACCACGATCTGTGTTGTCAGCAATGACTCGGCGCGCATCACGACGGCGGTGATGGGCATGACTATGAGCATGGCGTAGGCGATAAGCTGGCCCAGAAAACGCCAGCCACCGACCATGGCATAGGCGCCGTTGGGTCCCCAGCCGGCCATCAGCAAGGCGACCAGTACATAGACCAGTGCTGCGTTGATGAACAGGGCACCGGTGGCCAGGTCGGTAATGATCAAATCGGGGGTCAGGGGTATCACCGCCGCAGCGAGCAGCGCCGAAATCAACAACAGAACGGGGGCTGTCTCAAAGAAAACCCGGTCGGATTTGCGTGGCACAATGGACTCCCGTCCCAGCAAGGCGAGGGCGGCAAACGCCGGCGCGGCCAGCCGAAAACGTCCACTTGAGGTCCACGCCTCGATCACCGCGACCAAATAAGCCCCGACTGCCAATAACAGCAGCAAAAAAGCGGTCGTCATTGCCGGACTTCCCAGGGTGACAGATCCAGGGAACCGACGGCCATCAGGGCGTCGCCCAGCGACTGTTGTTCAGTCAGCGAGTCGATCAGGGTGATATGGTGTGTCGAAGGTGTTTCCAGTTGCGCCGCAATGACCTGCCCCCGCTCCAGGGTGAGTTGCAGACGGGCCATGCCTCGCGGTGTTTCCACCATCGTTTCACCGGCCCCGGATACGTCACCGATATCGGCCAGGACAGGCAACTCGATGGCACCGGCCGCTTCAATGAGCACGAGGCTGTGGCTTATCTCGTCAAGGTGAACGTGCAGGCGGGCCAGGGCATCGCCGCCTTCCCGGCTGACCGGTGTGAACCCCAGGGTGGTGCAAGCTGTCTCCGTACTGCGTGCATCGTTATTGACCCCGCTTGCGCGTGCTACGGGACCACGCAGGGCAGTATCCGCTGTCAGCCGACCTATGCCTGCCGTCCGGGATTTCAGTAGTGGTGTTCGCTGCAAGCGTTTAATCAGTGCTTGCATAACCGGCTTTAGTGCCATGGCCTGCGTCACATCCGCATGCAAGAACGCCAATTGCAGTGATGCGGCATGTTGCATCAGCCAGTTGAAGCCGCTTTGTTGTCCAAAGAGTGACAGCCAGCCTAGATGGCTCGTAATCCGTTCCCGTTCCATGGCGCCGATACGTGCGGCGGCAGTACCGGCTGGCACGTCCAGACCGGCGGCATTTTCCAGCGCCCGGTAGGCCAGGAGTCGATAGGCAACCGGGGCCAGTGGATCCATACCAGCCAGTTGCCTGACGAAGCTTGTGCTGTCCGTGGGCGGATGTTGGGACAAGTCCAGGTTGTCAGTCAGCGGGCGGGCATCGGATCCGGCAACCGTGTCACCGTCGAGCGTCAGAGTCAGCAACAGGCCGCCGGGCAAGCCTGGAAAAAATGGTCCGAAGGGGGCATCGATCCATTCCATCGGCAGGCCATCACTGCTGCGTGGCAGATCCTTGGTGACATCGACCATGGACATGAATACCATATCGCCATGATCCATACCGCTGTGATCCATGCTGCCGTGATCGGTAGCGGAGTCCATGTCCGCGTGCTCATGGGTTTGTATATCTTGGGTTTTGCGTGGTTCCAGATTCATGCCACATTTAGGACAAGAGCCCGGTTCACTCTGTATGACCTCAGGATGCATGGGACAGGTGTACTCAATCGCTGCATCGTGGTCCATCTTGTGGTGTTCGTGTTCCTGGGAATGCGCGTGGTCGTGATGGTCATGGGATGATTCAACCTGCGCATCACGCGGTACCAGATACATGCCGCACTTGGGGCAGGAACCCGGCTCACTCTGTATGACTTCTGGATGCATGGGGCAGGTGTATTCGACCGCTGCATCGTGATTTATGCCATGGTGATCACTTTGACCGGGCCTTGGGGTCAGTGGGATATCTGTACTGGAGCCTGCTTTATGTTGAGCGGTGTGCAAGTATTCTGAATCAGCCTGAACCTCACGCGGCACCAGGTTCATGCCGCACTTGGGGCATGCACCTGGAGCATTCTGTACAACCTCCGGGTGCATGGGGCAGGTGTATTCAATGCGGACGTGAAGTATGGGGGCATCGAAGTCCGAGACGTCAGGGCGAAAGGCCCCCTCGGCAAATGCGTCGCGTAGCTGGCGCACACCCTGGATCAGCCCTTGCTGTGATAACCCTGCAATGACATCGGCGGGAGGCAATGGGGATAGTTCTCCCGCACCAAGAGCGAATAGTGCCCGCGGGCGCATCATCTGGGCATAGATAACTGCTGCAGCATCACGCAGAGCGGAGGAGGTGACGCCAGCCACCAGAAGTACACTGGCATGGCGTGGACTGGCAACCGGCTTTAGTCCCGTCGCGTCAATATCCAAGCCGTAACTGCGGACAATTTCGGGGCCGGGGATAATAAAGGTGGTGAGATCACGGGCCATCGCGGCGGCAATCAGCCGGCGCAATTTGGACGGTTTTCCCGGGCGGGCACCGATTATCACTTATTGTCTCCGCAGTGCACCCTGACTCCAGCCGTAAAGCAATCCCAGAAATAGAATAGCCAGAAAAACACCCATGTCGAGCAGGGCAACAAGTCCTTCCTGTTTATAGACCACTGCCCATGGATACATGTAGGCCATTTCCATATCGAAGGCCAGAAATAATAATGCGTATCCATAGTAACGCGCGTGATAGCGAACCCAAACCGGATCTCGTGATAGTTGGCCACTTGCTGCGGGCACATTCTTACCCGGTTCTTTACGCACTTTTCCAAGAGAGCGGGCAATCATATACAAGCTAAAAACAAAACCAACCGTACCAATAGTAAGACCTAGCAGTAACCCATACTGTTCCAGTGCACTCATTATTGTTGACCTCATTATTGCCAGCGAAGCAGCCCTCTTAATGTAACATCAAGCTGATCATCTGTTGTAGATGAAGCAAATAAAATTGGCTCCAGTTGTTTCAAGTGAATAGCTTAAAACGATGCCGTGCCGACACCGCCCTTGGTTGAATATTTCCCCCGCAAAGTTGCGTGAATCATGCAGGGAGGTTGTTACTGCCAAAGCTAGCAACTCGTACAAAGCTAGCAACTCGTATTATTAACAAACGCTTATATCTGAATTATCACCTATTACCTCATTTCCGTTAGTGCGCATAATGTATATTATGTTAAATAGCGAGCAAGAGAGAATTAAGATGAGGGTTTGAATATAAGGGCATGTTTTATCCAAGATTTTTGGCATTCGAGGCTGCCCGATACAGTCCACGCGCAACCTTGACGTGGTATCCACTAAGGTCAATGTCGGTAAGACCGCTCCCTCGGCGCAGTCGTCGGCGACACCACTGCCGTCGACATGGGGCTGGGCCAGTGCTGAAAATCTTGAATCAAATAATGTTCAGTTTTTTCCCAGCCTGCTCAAAGGCATTGAGTGCCTGATCCAGATCTGACAGCGTATGCGTAGCCATCACGCTGACTCTCAGTCGGCATAAGTCGTGCGCGACAGCCGGTTGCGTAACGGCATTAACAAAAACTCCCAGTTCGTTCAGCAGTGCAGCCAAGGCGTAGGTCTTCTCTTCGTCGCCAATAATCACCGGCATAATGGCCGATGGCGTGTCCCACACGGTATAGCCCAACGATTTCAGCCCCGCATATAGGTGAGCCCGGTTCCGGTGTAAGTTTGTCAGGAGATCAGGTTCGGATTCAATAACATCAATCGCGGCCAACGCGCTGGCACACACGGCAGGCGGTAGCGCTGAGGTGAATATGAAGGGCCGGGATCGATGCAATATGGTTTTAATCAGTGAACGGGAGCCGCAAATGGCACCGCCTATAGCCCCGAGGCCTTTGCTGAGTGTGCAGACCGTTATATCCGGCTGACCGAATACGCCGCAATACTCCGCTGTTCCTCGGCCCGTTGGGCCGATAACGCCCGTGGCGTGGGCATCGTCCACCATCAGCATGGCGTTGCTGGCCTTAGCCAGTTCCAGTATCTCTTTGAGAGGCGCAACATCGCCGTCCATACTGAAAACGCCGTCAGTGATAATGAGCTTGGGGCGGTCGTAGTCATATTTTTGCAATTTTCTGGCTAAATCATGAAGACTATTGTGCGGGTAAAAGCGGATGGTCGCCGCTGTGGAACGGCAGCCGTCTACAATACTGGCATGATTCAATATGTCATTTAGCACGATATCGCCCCGCTCCAATATCGCCCCCAACACCGCATAATTTGCCGCGTACCCGGATGGCAGCAATACACAGGCCTCGGCACCCTTAAATGCCGCCAGTCGTTCCTCAAGTCGCTGATGGAGATCCATTGAGCCGCCCAACATACGGACGCTACCAGCACCCACGCCGTACGACATAATCGTCTCAATCGCCGCCTCTTTAACAGCTGGATGCTGGGTCAGGCCAAGATAGTTATTGCCTCCCAGCATGATCTTCCGAGTCCCTCCGGTCGTAATCCAGGTGTCCGATGCGGACTGAAGGATCCGCTGGTATTGGTGGCGACTGATCCAGTCGTCCAGCTCATGCCCCCTGTCCACCAATCGCTGCGAAATGGATACGACCCCACGACGCTCGAACCGTCGCCGGTTGAATGAGGTTTTTCTCTTTTGTTCCGTGTGTTCTAAACGGCGGTTACCCCTCCTCCGATCCTGCTCTCTCCATACTTGTTTGGGACAGGTATCAAGTGCCTGCTGATAGGCAGTCCAATCTTTTCTTTTCGTCAAAAGCAGGCCCAACACTGCGGGTGCCGACGACATTTCTTGTCTCCGCCAGACCAATTTGGCATCTAAATCAGTACTGACATCACCTGGAAACTCGGCCTGCAGACTCAGGTAGCTGCCCAGAGGGAAATCCTCGCTTGCCTCTACACAAAGGCCATGGTTGGAGACATTAATAATCCGACATGGGATATCCATATCTCCCCCAACGATTTTGGCATTCAATGGCCGATCCGGCGCCCAGCGTTGGGCGCAGCGACGGCCATGACGGCTATGATGGGGACGGTTATTACTAGCATTCAACATGGCCATAGATAGGTTCTCACAGATCGGATTGGTAAAAGAATTTTGGGCGCCGACAGTCTTAAGATGTTGCTCTTATAACCGATAAATCTCATTATCAATTAGCCTAGCCACTGGTTTTATGAAAAAACGATATATATATACGCTAGCGTGCCTACTATTCTTTCCATATTACATTAACGCGTCAGAAATGACAGTGCCAGCCAGTGACTCTGATTGGGAGGTGACAAAAAAATGGGAGGCCGATGGAAATATCTACCATTTCGAGGCCCGGAGTTCATCGATCGTCGATCGCTGCCAAAATAATCCCACTCATTATCTGGTTTTTCCATTTGCTCAGCAAGTCTCACAGGCGGTGGCACTCGATAACTCGACGCTACTCACCTATGGCGCGGCTGACATGTCGTTTCTTCGCTCCTACTATGGCTCACCGGTTTTAGCCTGCAGCCGGCTATCCAATGGGCACGAATTGGTGTGGCACGTGTATTCCCTTGCCAAGACGTTCGCACGGATCCGCTCCTTCCCTGTGATCGATGAAACTCCCCCGTGGAATAATCTATTTAACGAAACGTCCAATGTGATCGTAGCTGGGTCGTTACCGTTTATTGCCGTCGTATTTTTCATCCTTTTTAATGGCAAAATCAATCGCTGGCAAAACATCTGTCTATCCCTTTCCTGCATATTCCACGCGATTTTCTTTATCACCACCGTTACCGAATTCTTCAACATCAGGCTGCCAGTCTTGTCCGTGCAAAAGATTGGTGATATTTCTCTCTGGATTGGGGTTCTATTATTTATCAATTGCCTGCGCATCAGTGGCCTCATCAATGGCCTATTATTTTTTATCTATGCACTTATTGTTGGCGTATCCTGCGTAGTAATTGCTGTAAGCAGCACTCTTGATGCAGCACAGATAGGCACCGCTATCCCCTTTCTTGCATCGATGATAATTCTTATTGTTGCGCTATATCGTGTGATCAAAGAAGTAAAAATTCATGGTGTAGACTTGTTTTCTCTATGCCTTATTGCCAGCTTAGGCTTGTATGTTTCCACCGCAATTCACGACATTCTCACCGTCGAGGGTTATATCAACAGCAGCTATATGTTCTATTCGATTGGTGTTCTTTCGGCGATACTATTTTATGCTCTAAATGTTCATGTACAAATCGTCCAGACATATAACGAACGCGACCACCTCCGTAATAATCTGGAGGATGAAGTTAAGAGAAAGACGATTCAGTTAGAAACTGCCCTGGCAGAGCTAAAATGCTTCCAGGCGGAGCTGGTGCAATCCGCCAAGCTGGCGTCACTCGGCACACTGACGGCGGGCATTGCCCACGAAATCAATAATGCCATCAATTATGTCAACGGATCCATCATACCATTACGAAAAATTCTAGCGGATTCCGCAAGCACTACCTTGCGTGAGAAGACTGATCCATTGCTTCATGCAATGAGTCACGGAACCAAACTAACCATCGATATTATCAAGAATTTGCGGAATCACACCGGGACGAAACAGGCGGCAACAAAACCTGCACCTGTACTTCCCATTGTGACGGGAATTCTGACGATCCTCCGCGATAAACTGCGAAAAAACTCTGTTTCAACGGAGCTTGATATTGCAGATAATCTAATAGTTTACACGAATCCCGTCGCCCTTAATCAGGTGTTACTGAACATCATTGTTAATGCTATTGATGCTATGGCGACGGGAGGACGTCTCACTATTCAGTCAGAGTCAAGTGACGACACACTTAAAATAAACATTATTGACAATGGGATGGGAATGGATGAAGGCACCCTGGCGCGTGTATTTGACCCATTCTTCACCACCAAAGACGTTGGGCAAGGAACGGGGTTAGGCTTACATATTGTTCGCAATGAAGTACATAAACTTGGTGGCAGCATCTCCATCGACAGCACCCTTCACTACGGCAGTACGGTAACACTACAACTACCCAATTCGAGAACCAAGAATGGACAGGAGAACGGCTGATGGATCCCATAATTATCTACATTGATGACGAAGATATTAATTTAACGGTGTTCAAAGCCTCACTTCCTGAGAAGTGGATAGTACATACATTCAACGATCCCTGCGAGGCGGAAAAAGTTATGGCGTCGCTCTCTCCATGGGTCATAGTCAGTGATCAATGCATGCCTGGCATGTCCGGTATTGATGTGCTGCAGGCATCACGGGTGCTAACACCGGATGCCAGACGTATCCTGGTAACAGCGTACTCGGATGAAGATACGGTCATCGAAACCATACGCCGGGCGAAAGTCTTTGATTATCTGCAAAAACCCTGGGATACCAATGAATTGGTACGAATGCTCGAGCATGCCGTTGAGTCATATCGGATAGAAATGGAAAATAAGCGGCTAAAAGGTGAGGTTGATCAGCTGGAAATAGAGCGGCGGGCTGCTGAATCCGCCAGTCACCAAAAAGGCTTGTTTCTCGCAAACATGAGTCATGAGCTTCGTACGCCACTGAATGCCATTATTGGCTATTCGGAACTATTGCTGGATTCCGTGGAAGATGATGGAGGACCGCAGATGCATGCAGATGATCTGTCAAAAATAAAAAGCGCCGGGAAGCATTTGTTAACGGTGGTCAGCGATATACTGGATTTTACAAAACTGGAAGAAAATATGCTGGATGTTAGCCTGACTGATGTTGATATTTCAGCGGTGGTCAATGAAACGGTGATTATGGTTGAACCATTGATAAAGGCCAATGATAATCGCCTCGCAATAGACATTAAAAACGGGCTAATTAATGTATCCGCCGATCCACAGCGATTAAAACAGATACTGATTAACTTGATCTCAAATGCTGCAAAATTTACCGAGTCCGGGTTGGTTTCATTACGTATTTACTCCCGACAGGATAAAGTCTTTTTCGATATAGAGGATACAGGCATAGGCATTAAACCCAACGATAGCAGCAAACTGTTTGCCGAATTTACGCAACTCGATATGACAACGACAAAGCAGGTACAAGGAACGGGTCTCGGCTTGGCCATCAGCAAACGACTGGCGCGACTCATGGGCGGTGATATCACTGCCATAAGTGAATACGGTAAAGGGTCAACATTTACACTGTCTCTTGTCGGCCGCGAAGGGTAAAATTCAACAGACAGTATAATGCTTCTAGTTATTATTTGGCAGCTTCATTTGTGAAATTTCGACCATGGTTTCAAGGCGAACCACCCGCTTATCCACACCGATCACATGGTTCTCAAGGCGTTCGATATCCCGATTGAGTCGCTTCACCTCGTCGGTTAGTTTAAGCGTATCCAACAGCAGATCTTTCCAGGCTGACATTACCCAGCCTCCAGTTTCTTGAGGGTTCTGTTAAGTCGCCTGCGTGTTCTCTGTGTATCGGCGATAGTTTCTTTAAGCCTCTCAGACACCAATGCCATCAACTCCGGGGTATCCATCTCCTCCACTCCATGGGGATCATAAGCATCGATGGCGTGCCGAACGATATCAGCGGCAGACGTGCCTTTGACACTGGCTAGCTTTTCCAGTTTTTTGACATTACTCTCTGAAACCAAGTATTGCTTCCTGACTAAATTGCCTTGTGATCGCATAAATCCTCGCATTTATTTAACCGTTTGACTTAGTATAGGCATACACACCCGCATACACAAGGTCTGTCAAGATGACGCCGCCAGGAAACCTGCAACCCATGAACGATGACACGGGGCGGCGGGAGCTGTACCTCCCCTTCGGGGCGGGCACCTATGTGCTCCGCTACCGGATCGATTCGCACTCCGTGTACTGGGCGACTCCATGGTCGATGCTGGTATTCTAGATGGCGATACGGTCATCATCGAGCGGCGCGATACCGCCACCGATGGTGATATCGTCGTGGCCCTGATCGATAACGGCGAGGCCACCCTCAAGCGCCTGCGCCACCGTGGCGAGCGCGTCGAACTCATCCCCGTGAACACCGCCTGCCAGACCCAGGTTTATCCCGCTGAGCGGATACAGATTCAGGGCGTGCTGGTGGGCCAGTTGCGCACCTACCCCTGAAGTCGTGCACGTTCCTTACCGATGACAATCGGGCCTATGCCCGCGTATCTGATGCTCCGATCTGCCGTCACCGTCCAGCAGCATTTTCAACTGCGGGTCATCGCGATACAAAATACACCCGATCTCTTTCAACTCGTCTATTGTCTCGTCCGGCAAGCTAAAATTGGTGCCTATGTTCTTGAACCGCTCACGCTGTTGTGCGTCCTGAATGAAGTCGAAGGCGACCTCAACCATGTAGAGGTCCACCGCATAAAGCTGCCCCGTGTTCAGTGAAGCGCCGGGACACCGGCTCTGCAAAACACCATCACAGTCACGCAACATATCGTAGCCGGCATTGAATTCACTGATTTTTGCCTTGATCAGCGACACGGTATCGGCCGAATAATTATCAAGCGGTATCGTCGCGGCGGCTGTCAGCACATCGGTCATACCCGGGACATTCGGTGACTGGTTTAACTTTGTCTCCGGATCGGTTGCCGCATTCACCACAATGACCACCAGCTTATCCACTTCTTCCCTGTTTATTTTCCTCAATATGCTGTAGGTCGGATCGGTTGATGTGATGGCATACAGTGGGCCGCGAAGCCCGATATTATCGGAGACGCCTCCGTCTACCAGATGCACATAGTCGCGCGCGCCCGGCGGCAGTGGCTGGTAATAGGACTACGTTGATCGGCACGAATGGTTCGATCTGCGTTTTCACGTCGATTCGATTGCGCAAGTTCGACCCAAGGGTAATCCTTGAAGTCACACTTCCCCGCATAATTTTCATAGGTAAGTGGGGTCAGCAAACCGGGAAATGCCGACGACGACGCTACCGATCTAGCCAGTGGAAGGTGTGCCAGATCGGAGCAGAGCAGATCGAATTGATCCTGAATGAACGGGAACTGAGAGCCGAGCGTCATGTCAGTGGCATTTACAATCAGGAAGGGACGTTGTTTGTTATCGATCAAATCCTGATACGTTGCCCCATTGAAAAGATGTGTGTTGTAGTATTCGGCAGCCAAGTCACTTCGCCCATAACTGAGCCCAAACAACTTAAACCAGTTGCCAGGTACAAATAACTGGTGAAAAAGATCTTTCTGCACATCGTGCTTAAGAAACTCATGCTCAAAGGCGCCATCAAAAATCGCCTCTCGATGCAGCGCGAAATACGCGGCTGTGAAGCTACCGCCGGACACCGAGGAGATAATATCCACCTCATCAAGCAGCGTCTTTTGTTCACCTTGCCAAGTGATTGTCGTCTCTCTGAGTGCGTCCAGAACACCGTATGAGAGCGCGGCAGCTCGCGTGCCACCACCCGACATGACCACGATAACAAACAAACTGTCGGTATTTTTCGCCCCGGTGTCCAGTTTATCGAAACGGTAACCGGCATTTGCATCAAACTGATTGAGCTTGGCATTTTTAGGGAAAGAACCACAGGCACCCAGGAAAACTGCCAGTATCACAACCGTTAGCAATTTCATCGATACCTCCATCAGCCTGCGTCCGCAAGCTCGAAGTTGATCTCAATAGGCCTGAGCGCTGAAGTTCCGGTCACTTTTTTCTTGATACTGGCAGGCGAGTAATTCAGGTTAGGGCCAAGATCGAAGATATGGGTGCCTTCATCGACCCGAAGAATGACGTTGGTTTTGCCGCTCAAGGCGCCATCTATATAGACGTTACGCGAGCGGAAGTAGTTGATTCGCACATACTGCAACATTGCCAAACCCTCCTAATGAACAGTCAATAGGTCGCCAGTAAGACAAAGTTCAACGTATAGACTATGGTTGGCCTTGTCAAAAATTATCATGTCGACGACTGGAGTCGAACTGGCACGGATTTCATCTGGTTTGTCGGGCTCCTGGATCGAATACCCGAAAAAACTGGTCGAATGTGTTTATACCTTCTACCTTTAATACAGGAAAGGGAAACAAATTCACGCTGTTATTTTACCCGGCACACCCGCGTAATGAACGATTCCAGCCCACGGCATTACCGAACGTCATTGAGCACATGCCACATGATGCTAATCCGACTGACATTGATATTCCTTTTAGCGTTAGCGACAGGTACCGCGACCCATGCCGCGGATACCTATCGCCAGGCACGCCAATCCATGGTGCAAGCCATCGAAGCGAACGTGCGGCAAACCAGCCTGTATCTGGACCGGGAAGCCCTTGATCCACGGGTGATGGCGGCCATGGCCACCGTGCCACGACACGAATTCGTGCCGCGCTCCCATCGCAAGCATGCCTATAAAAACCGTCCCCTGCCCATCGGTCACGGTCAGACCATTTCCCAACCCTACATCGTCGCAATCATGACCGACCTGATAAAGCCTAAACCCCATCACCGCATCCTCGAAGTGGGCACCGGCTCCGGTTACCAGGCGGCGATCCTGGCGGAGTTGGTGGATCAGGTATACAGCATCGAAATCATCAAACCGCTGGCCGAATCGGCCAAGACCCGCCTTGCCGGGCTCGGCTACGATAATGCCCGGGTGCGCCTGGGTGACGGCTACTACGGCTGGGAGGAACGCGCACCCTTCGACGCTATCGTGGTCACTGCCGCGGCCAGCTATATCCCACCCCCCTTACTCAAACAATTGAAACCCGGCGGACGCATGATCATCCCAGTGGGTAGTCGCTTTATGGTGCAACAACTGGTGGTGGTGGAAAAAGATCTCAAGGGTAAATTCACCACCCGCCAGATCCTGCCCGTTCGCTTCGTGCCATTAACTGGAAAACATTAGCGGGCTAATTCCTGCGAGGCATCGTCTGGTATTTTGTTGCCGGTTTAATGGCTACCGTTATGACACCAACACACACAGCAGCGAACATGATTCCGCGCTATTCCATCGCGCTGCTCTCCGCCTGCGCCCTGGGCTTTGAAATCCTCTTGATGCGGCTGTTTTCCATTATCCAGTGGCACCACTTTGCTTACATGATCATCAGCCTGGCGCTGCTGGGCTACGGCGCCAGCGGCACCTTTCTCAGCCTCGCGTCGAAACGCCTGCTGGCGCATTTTCCCCTCGCCTACGTGGCCAATGTATTGCTGTTCGGTCTGTCGGCCCTGGCCTGTTACCTGGCCGCACAGCAAATCCCTTTCAATGCCCAGGAGGTGTTGTGGGATGCAAGACAGCCCTGGTATCTGCTGAGTCTGTACCTGCTGCTGTCCCTGCCCTTCTTTTTCGCCGCCACCGCCATCGGCCTGGCCCTGTTGCGATTCCGCCAGGATATGTCGCGTTTGTATGCCGCCGACCTGCTGGGCGCCGGTCTGGGCAGCATAGGCATCGTGCTGCTGCTGTTCATTGCCTTCCCCGATCTCGCCCTGCGCCTGCTCGCCGCCGGCGGCATCCTGGCGGCGGCGCTGGCCAGTCGCGAATTACGCCTGCCGCTGAAGCTCAGTCTGCTCCTCGCCGGTACTGCGCTGCTGCCACTGCTTTTGCCGGCGAGCTGGACCACGGCCAAGCTTTCGCCCTACAAGGAACTGAGCCAGGTCCTGCAAATCAGCGGTGCCCGTATCATCGACGAACACACCAGCCCCCTCGGCCTGCTCAGCGTCGTGGAAAGCCCGCTGATCCCCCTGCGCCACGCCCCGGGACTGAGCCTGCTCGCCACCAGCGGACCCCCCGAACAACTGGGTGTTTTCACCGATGGCGGCGCCATGACGGTGATCAACCGCAACCAGGGCGACCCGGCCCGCTTCGCCTATCTGGATCAGCTCAGCTCGGCGCTGCCCTATCATCTGCGCCAGGCACAACGGGTTCTGGTGCTGGGCGCCGGCGGCGGCAGCGAGGTGCTGCAGGCCCTCTATCACGATGTAGCGCACATCGATGCCGTGGAACTCAACCCGCAAATGGTGAACCTGTTGCGCAAGGATTACGCCGCGTTTTCCGGCCGCTTGTACGACGAAAAAGCCGTTGAGGTCCACATCAATGAAGCGCGGGGTTTTGTTGCAGGCAGCGCGCATCGCTATGACCTTATCCAGCTGGCCGCACTGGACTCCTTCAGCGCCGCCGCAGGCGGTCTCTATGCCCTCAACGAAAGCTATCTCTACACGGTGGAGGCCCTGCAGACCTATCTCGATCACCTTGCGGACGACGGCCTGCTCGCCATTACCCGCTGGGTCAAGCTGCCACCACGTGATGCCCTGAAACTGTTTGCCACGGCGGTGGAGGCCCTGCGGCGCAGTGGCCATCCCCGGCCGGAACAACGTCTGGTGCTGATCCGCAGCTGGCAGACCAGTACCCTGCTGGTGAAAAACGGCGCCTTCTCTCCCGCCGAAATCCAGGCCCTGCAAGACTTCTGCGAACAGCGCGCCTTCGACCCGGCCTACTACCCCGGTATGCCCGCTGCACAGGCCAATCGTCATAATCAATTACCCCAGCCCTATTTCTATCAGGCGGCACAGGCCCTGCTGGGTGATGAGGCCAGGGCCTTCCTGGCGGACTACAAATTCAATCTGACGCCCGCCACCGACGACCGCCCCTACTTCTATAACTTCTTCAAATGGGACACCGTCGGCGAAATACTCGACTTGCGTGGCCAGGGCGGCATGCCGCTATTGGAATGGGGTTATCTGGTGCTGGTAGTGACCCTGTTCCAGGCCCTGCTGCTCAGCCTGCTGCTGATCCTCTTGCCGCTGTTGTTACGCGGCCGCTGGCCGACGCGACGCCAAAGCTGTGCCGCCAAACAGGCCATCGGCCATTGGCGCGCCTTCGGCTACTTTCTCGCCCTGGGGCTGGCTTTCCTGTTCCTGGAGATCGCCTTTATCCAGAAGTTCATCCTCTTCCTGCACCATCCCCTGTATGCCATCGCCGTGGTACTGGCCGCCTTTCTGGTGTTTGCGGGTCTGGGCAGCCGATACTCCCAGCGCTATGCCGACAGCGGCAAGCAAGGCAAGGGCATCAGACTCGCCGTCAGCGGATTGATTGTGCTGGGCCTGGTCTATCTGATGCTGCTTGGACCGTTGTTTTCCCTGCTGCTGGCCTTGCCCACCCTGGCCAAAGTCGCCATCACCATTACCCTGATCGCGCCGCTGGCCTTTTGCATGGGCATGCCCTTCCCCCTCGGTCTAAGCCTGCTCGATAGCAAGGCGCCGCGGTTGCTGCCGTGGGCCTGGGGCGTCAATGGCTGTGCCTCGGTACTCAGCGCGGTATTGGCCACACTACTGGCCATCCACTTCGGGTTCAGCACCGTGGTATTGCTGGCGCTGGCCCTGTATGGCGCGGCGGCCTTTGCATTCGGCAAAACGTCATGATGCCCGTTTATGACTTGCTGGAGTACTAGGTACATGGCTTGAAATAAATTCCCCCAGCGCCTGTTCGTAAGCCGGTTGACTGCGTAAAAACCCTGTATTGTGGTCGCCCTCTATGGCTAAAAACTGCTTTGGTTGATTCGCCGCCTGATACACCCTTTTCCCTAACTCGAAGGGGATAATTTCATCATCGGGGCTGTGCACCACAAGCAGAGGACTCGTCACACCCCGGACGTAATCCGCTGTGTCGAATTTGAAGCGTAAAATTGTCACGTGTGACAATATCGGGAAAACCGTCTTGGCCACATCGCGCGCAGAACTGAATGCCGATTCCAGGATCAATGCCCGTGGCTGAACTTCCGAAGCCAACTTGGTTGCCACCGCAGTACCTAGCGACCGCCCGAAAATAATAATGTCTGCTTCATCGATGCCTCGTGTCGTCGTCAGATGCTGCCAGGCGGCCCTGGCATCCTCATACAGACCCGCCTCACTGGGCTTTCCCTGACTGTGGCCGTAACCGCGGTAATCGAAAATAAATACGTTCAAACCAAGCCGGTGGAAAATTTTCACCGATTCACCCCGATGGGAGATATTGCCGGCATTGCCATGAAAGAAGAGTAAAACCTGATCCGACCCCAGACGCGGAATGTACCAGCCATGCAGGCGCGTGCCATCCTGCGCCTTAAGTGAAACATCATCGTACTCCAGCCCCCACTCCGTTGGCGTGGTAGCAAGCTCACGGTAAGGAAAGAAAATCATGCTTGGCTGTTGCAGATACAGCAAACTGCTGAATAGCATCAGAACGAGGAGCGAAGTGACAATACTACCAAGCATTTTATTTCTCACACGAATACCGTTATTTTATCACGCTGGCTTTCTATACTATGTCCCGAAACAATTCTCAGTTTGAGGTGTGTACCGCCACAAAATACACCATTTCTTCATGTAGGGTGAGCACTGCCCACGAGTTACATTCTATCCAGGTAGCCATGGTGGGCAGTGCCCACCCTACGCCAGGAAGCTGAGAATTGTTTAGAGGCATATTCTGTACTGCTTTCATCATGCTCCCAGCTTGAAACAGGACGCAATGCCTATCAGTCATTTCAGTATTCACATAGTCCATAACCAGTTGGATCTTTTTCGCCTCCGGGTAATCTTCATCCACCAATTTACGGATATGCAAAGCCCAGTCTTTCACTGTCCGGCTGGCGGTGACATCAATATGTCACCCACCACGTAAATGGCGTTTATAGTTCCCATACTTCAAAAGCGTCTATACTCAATAATACTCTAGGAGCCTGTCGGACTTAGGGGATCGTAGCGAGGGAAAACCATTTTGAGTCCATTTTTTCGATCATTTGAGGCGAAGCTACCGCATCCTGCTCTCGCCCCTCGCCTACATCCCTGTAGGCGAATATTGGACATATTCAACGAAAAGGATCGAAAAAATGGGCCGAAATGGGTTTTCCGCACGACTGCATGGATGCAGGAGGTAGAGCAACGCAGGAGCAGTTGCCGAGTAGATTCATCCTAAGTCTGACAGGCTCCTAGGCCAAGATTTTGTGCGGATAATAGCAATGGCTCGGCCTGTTGACGGGGATCAAGGCCAAGGGGGCTGGTCCCAGCTCCAATTAGCTTAGCAAGGCACCGGCCCGACAACCCAGCGAACACGGCGGTCGTTCGGGGGATGCCACGACTGAAATGACAAGGAGGGCACAGCAATGTCATATCCATTCTATGGCGAAGAATTCACCTTCACTCAACCCGATGGCTCGGAACTCAAAGTCCGCGGTTGGGGTGACCAGCACTACGCGGTGTTTGAGACGCTTGACGGTTTCACTGTCGTAAAGAACCCAGCGACCGGCTTCTATGAGTATGCCGACATCACCCCGGATGCCGACGATTATCGTCCTACCGGTATTGCGGCCAGCGCGGCCGACCCTAGCCGTATTGGCCTGACCCGACGTATGCGGATCAGTCGCCTGGCGGCGCGGGCCAAGGCTATGGATGCCTATCAGCTGATGGGCGTTAAGCGCCGCTGTGAGGAACGCCGCGAAAGGCAGAAGGCGCGGATGCGCGCAGTGTTGATGGCAACGGGGCCGATGTCGGCGCCGCCGAGCCGTACCATGACCGGCAGCTATGTCGGGCTATGTCTGCTGATCCAGTTTCCGGATGTAGCGGGCACCATTTCTCGGCAAGAGGTGGACGACTTTTGTAACAAACCCGGCTATCAGGGCTTTGGCAACCGTGGCTCGGTATACGACTATTTTGTCGATAACTCCAACGACCAACTGCACTACACCAACATCGTCACCGCTTACTACACCACACGATACCCACGCAGCTACTACACTAACCCGGCGATACCCCAGGGGCAGCGCGCCCGCGAGATGATCCTCGAGGCATTGGACGACCTGAAGGCACGCGGCTTTGATTTCACGCAATTGAGTGCGGACGATGAAGGCTATGTCTACGCAATCAACGTGTTCTACGCCGGTCAGCGGGTCAACAGCTGGGGCGAAGGCTTGTGGCCACACTCATGGAGCCTGGAGCAGCGTCGTGAGTTCGCGCCGGGTCGCTGGGCCTACGACTATCAGATCACTGACATGACCAATGAACTGTCGCTAGCCACCTTCTGCCATGAGAGCGGCCACATGGTTTGCGACTATCCGGATTTGTATGACTATGGCTATGAGTCGCAGGGCAGCGGCGGCTTCTGTTTGATGGCCTTCAGTGGCCCCAACAAGAAGAATCCGGTGCAGATTGGCGCCTATCTCAAGTACAAATCCGGCTGGGCCAGTCAGGTCACACCCATCGGCGATGATAACCAGGTAGACCTGCCCGCTGGCGGTAACCAGTTCTTGATCCTGGCCAAGAGTCGCACGGAATACTTTCTCGTGGAGAACCGCCATAAGGCCGGTCGGGATAATCACCTGCCCTCCTCCGGCTTGGCCGTCTGGCATGTGGACGAGCTGGGCAGCAACAACAACGAGGACAGGACGCAGGCGAAACACTATGAGTGCTCCTTGGAACAGGCCGATGGGGCATATGACCTGGAGCGTGGTGTCAACTCGGGGGACCTGAACGACCTGTTCAATGCCGCCACCAGTACAGAGTTCTCCGATGCGACCGAGCCCAACAGTAAGTGGTGGGACGGTACGACTTCGCAGCTGCGGCTGCACAGCATCGGTCGCCCGGGCGAGGTCATCGGCTTTAGGGCCGGACTGGCGGATGGCGGTGGCGGTACCAACGTGGTGACGCTGCAACAGACGTTGACGCCGAGCCTGGCCATTCCTGACGAAGATGCCACCGGCATTACCAGCGTGATCAACTTCAGCGATGTGGCACGGGTCTCCGCGGTTAAGGTCTCCGTGGACATCACTCACAGCTATCGTGGTGATCTCGCCGTCACGCTGTATGCGCCATCGGGCGACTCGGTGGTACTGCACAAGAAAGGCACCGGTGGAGGCGCTGATCACCTCCAGGCCGACTATGACATGGGCTCGCTGCCTGAACTCAGCGGTCTGGTGGGAACCCCCACCCAGGGCGACTGGACGCTGCATGTACAGGACTTGGTTGCCCGTGACACCGGCAGCCTTAATAGTTGGTCTCTTGAGGTGCAGGGGACCGTCGATAGCGGTGGCCCCGAGACGGCCATCATTGAACTATCCGATGCTCCCGGCGAGCGGATACCGGACAACGATCCAATCGGCATCACGCGCAGTCTCAGCACCGATGCGACAGGGCGACTGCGGGATATCACCGTGGATGTGGATATCAGTCACTCCTACGTGTCCGACCTCATTGTCACGCTGATCTCGCCCGAGGGTAGCGCGATAGATTTACATCGATTGTTTGGTGGTTCTTCGGATGATGTGGTCAAAACCTATGACATGACGACTTCCCCTGCCCTGGCCGGCTTAGTGGGTGAATCGGTGGCTGGCGCATGGGAGCTGAAGGTGTCGGATCATGCCCAACGCGATATCGGCAAGCTTAATCGCTGGGCGCTGCGGCTCGTGCAGGAGCTTTGAGCGGATAACGGCGCGACGCACGTATCGTGCCGGACCATCAGGCCGCACACATCTGGATACGGAAGGGAAGGCCTCTACCGCACGGAATGGCAGGAAGTTGTCGACTGAAAGGCCGGGAAACTCAACGGAACAAATCGACAATTTCCTGCCATGCGCCGCGCATGGGACCGCCCCAGTCCTCGAGGAGTCCTGACGAGATCGCCCAAGCAAAATAGACCGCCAGTCCGATTAGAACGGTGGTCAGACATCCCCACTCCTCCTCGGACGCCGTATACCAGATGAGCAGGCCCGAGACGATCACGAAACCGGCCCATTCCGCATAGAAACCCCAGGCATGCGCAATCGCATCAAACGCATTGAGCACCGCCTTGATCGGCTCAAAGCTTCGTTCAAAGTCGGTGCCTAACACGGCATCGGAAAACATCGAAAAGCCATACAACGCTACCCCGATACACACCACGGCCATTAGGATGTTGCGTAACCGGGGGGCTTTAGGTGCTGCGGCACTGTCGCCAACAGGAGGGGTTTCTGCCGTTTCTTCCGCTCGCCGCAGCGCCGGCGATGTGGTTAACAAGACAACCGCAAAAACCAGCAAGGTCACACCGATGAACAGGCCAAATGTTGGTCGTTCCTAGCTCTCGAACGACAGAGCTGTTGCGATGATACCCGGGCGGTCTCCACGCACGATCCAGAAGAGTAGCAAATCAATGACGCGAACGAGGCCAGAGAAAACACCGAAGGCGAGACCCATAGCCAGTAACGCAAACCCCAGCTTGCTCACCTGACGAAGCGGCGACATCAGAGCGCCAATGGGCCATACCATGCCAACGAGGCTGAAGCCGGCGACCAGCAGTCCGAAGAGGAAGTGATCACGGTGCGGTATGGTGATGTTGAACAGTTCGGTCGCGCACAACACATCCATCATCAGGAAAATCAAGAACATGCCACTGAGAGGAAGGATACTGAGAGGCTTCTTCCGTGCCGACTGAATGGCGTAGAGTGGCAAGATCAGAGTGCTCATGCCAAATACAAACAGCAGGAAGGCGAAGCCAAAGGCACTATTCTCGATTTCGGATGCCATTTCCACTAGTGCTAGTGCTGCCTCGTGGCGGCAGGGCGTAGCGCTTGCTGCCGGATTCGCGATCGCGGGTTATGTCGTCACTCCAGGCGGTAGGTTATGCTGATCGGACAATGATCTGACGGCGTTGCCCGGGAGATATCGCGGTCATCGGGGTCAAAGGTGTGTTGCTGTAGCGTATCCCATAAAACAGATCCTGGATCTCTAAGAAGGAGGGAAAAAAAGATCTTCAGCCGTCAGCTCGGTGGATTTTTCCGAGTCCGCTATTCGACAAAGTAGCTAAAAATGATACTGCAGCGAGAATTTGGCGACCGAACACTATCAGGTACACAGACCCACCTGATGATACCTACCACAGACATTAGTGGATCCTGGGTTCATCTGCTCAAATTCTCCCATTCTGCCCATAGCCCTCACAATTGTTCCCAGGCTATGGCCCTACATTTGCTCTTCAATCAATCTCTGTGCGTTAAATATCAGTAAGTTAGAGCTTGGTTATGTGCTCGGTATACAAAGAGTCACATATATATGGGTCCACTGCCACCCTACAATTTACGGTTGTGGTATCGACCAAGGGCGGCGTTGGCAAGACATCATTCTCGGTGCAGTTCGGTGGCATTTATGCCGGCATGGGGCAGCGCGTGTTGCTGGTCGATGCGGATTTTCAGCAATCTCTTAGTCTCTTTATGCAGTTACTTGAATTGATTCCAGCGCCTTGACAATCTCACTGGGTTCTAACCGCTCAGTGTAATTCTTATTTACATAGGCAAATACAATTTTTCCGTCACTACCAATTACATACGTTGCAGGTATTGGAAGCTCCCAAGTGTCATCGCCATTAGCGGCGGGAATATCGAGCCCCCATTGTAAGTACAATGGTCGCATGGATTCCGGCACATCCATTACCACGCCATATTCACGGGCAATCATATTACCGACATCGCTTAAGACTTCGAATCTAAGTTCATGCTTTTCGGCTGTGCTCATGGAATTATCAGGTAGCTCGGGTGATATACCAACAAGATTTGCGCCAAGTTCCTTGAGCGTGGGTAAAAGCTCATTTAACGCTTTAAACTCTAAATTACAATATGGGCACCAGCCTCCACGGTAAAAACTAATGACGATAGGCCCTTGTGCTAATAAATCTTCCAATGTGGTTGTACCACCTTTAGCATTGGGCAATTGAAAGTTTTTTGCCTGATCACCCTTGCGTAAGGCGTTAGCACCAAAATCAGTCGCACTAATGGTTGCAAATGCATCTTGAATAATAGTCTGATTTTCAGCTGACTGACTGTTAATAAAATCTTCTGTTAACCTCTTTGTTTGTTCTGAAAGACTCATTTTAATTCTCCATTGGATCTACCCAAGCACATTTAATAGAACTAATGACTTGACTTAAGGACTTCATTATCAAGCCATTGCTTCAATTGTTTCACTTCTTGTTGTAAAAACTCTTTATCTTCGAAGGCATTTGTTACCGTGGCGATACCTTGGCCTCGAGCAAGCAAGTGCATGGCAACTTGCTCAACATTATCATTGATACCAAGCAGCTCAAGCTGGGTAACCAACCATTTACGAAATACAGTAAACATTTTATTCGCATCGTCCAGCATTGAATGGCTCGTTTTAGCCAGCTCCGTACATAAGCTGCCAACGGGGCAGCCATGTGAACTAATGCTTTCCTGATTCCGCAACGGCATATCAATGTAATGATGAAGACGCTGCTTAGGGTCAGTAAATTCTTTATTCCATTCATTTAGCATTTTATCAATGCCGGAAACCCGGGAATTAATGACCGCATTCAATATTTCATCTTTACTTTTAAAGTGATAATAAAAATTACCGCGTGATATACCCACAGCATCCGCAATATCACTAAATGAGGTATTCTCATATCCTTGTCGATAAAAGAGCTCATCCGCAGCGGCGATAATTCGTTGTCTTAGTGCTTCACCCTTACTGCCCATAAAAGTTACCCATACAGCCTTATTCTATTTTCTCACTTAAGCCGGCTCTGCAGTCGCTTGTTCAAAAAATGGATAATCGGTATACCCCTGTTCTGCACCACCGTAAAAGGTATTAGAATCTGCATCATTTAAAGCTAAGTTCTGTTGGTATCGAGATACCAAATCAGGGTTTGCCAGGAATGGAATGCCGAATGCAACAAAATCACTATCCCTGTTGTTTATTGATTTATCAGCGCGTGCTCTATCATATCCATTATTTGCCATATACAGCCCATTATAATTATCACGTAAAACACGATAATCAACATTGGTTGACTTGGTCATCATGTCGCCCTCTAATACGTGCAAGTAAGCAAGGTTGCGTGCATTCAGCTGTGAAATAAAATAGCGAAAATGTTCGCGAGGAGATCGGAAGAGCACACGTCTGAACTCCAGTCACACTGATATATCTCGTATGCCGTCTTCTGCTTGAAAAAAAAAAAAAAAAATAAAATCACCAATAGATAATTTAGATTAAAATAAAAGAAGCAAATAAGCGATCTCAC
>CAJVYS010000044.1 GCA_913009875.1 uncultured Gammaproteobacteria bacterium
AATGATCCGGCGACCACCGAGATCTACACTCTTTCCCTACACGACGCTCTTCCGATCTGGAGTGGTTTTATATGATATAAAACCACTCCGCAGGCAGCAGATGCACGGCCGGCCAGCGTGTCAGTGCCACGGCCAGACCGAAGATGCCACCAATCAGCAGGAAAACCACTGCCGCGACGGCATTGGCCTTCATCAGCTTCTCGGCCGGCAAGTGGATGCGCAGACCCGTGTCCGGGCAGGTACGGAATTCAGAATCATTAGACATTATTTACTCCTCCCCTATTCGACAACGTAGAGTCTGCCGACCATCGTATGATGAGCAAGTCCGCAATATTCATTACAGACTATGTTGTACTCACCGACGGCATTTGGTGTGAAATTCAGCACGTAGTCATAACCTGGGACAAGCTGCAGATTCACATTGATCGGTTGCAATGAAAATCCGTGATTCACATCCACCGACGACAGATGAAACCGGTACGTCTCGCCCAGCTTCAACTCCGGTATCACGTTCCACTGAAACTGGCTGGCGACGATATAGACATCGCCCCCCGGCGGCACCGCCACCACCGGCACCTCAAGCTCCGTTTCCGTTCGAATAGTGTATTGATCCACCATTGCATCGGCCTTCGCCTCAAAGGCTTCCGCGCTGATACGGTAAGCCTCACCAGCCTGGTTCTGATTGCCGGCAAAATACCAGTAGACCATCATGAAGGTCATGATCACGCACCAGGCAGCGGCAACACTGATCCACAGAACCTCATCTCGCCCGATAGGATGCCGCCACCAATCGCTCGGCGGGGGGGTCAGGGTGTTATGGGTAGACATAGTCTTCCTCCCTCATTAATCATTTTTTAGTTTATTGAGCCACCGGGATGGAAAGAATCTCCATAATTCCCCATATGAGATAAAAAACTGTCGGTATAACCACGCCGATGAAAAGCAGCAAAAAGGGGTTATCCAGTACCAATTGCATTGGTGCCATGCGTTCAGGTTCTTCGTTCGTTTTCTCAGTGTCTGGCATTGTTATCTCCTCCTGGTTATCCACTATCGTTGTGATCCTACTAAACCTGCTAATCTGCTCCTTGATTTACATCAAGAACCCTCATCTACAAGCCCGGGCACATGCATCCGATGCCCTTAAAGCACAGTAATATACTCAACATCACAGACTCCCATTGATCTACATCAAGATGCCGACACTTTAACTGTGCTGCATTAAAAACCTTATTATTTTACTCAGAATAACCGGCTTGAGATTCACAACACTCCGGCTCCGGGGGTAAATTACAGCCAACTAAAGAGATCACGCGCCGATTTGCAACACAAAAGTTGAGAATTCTGGATTCAAGACCACCATCCATGGGTTAGCCAGGATTTTGCAAACTTTTCCCCATGCTGTTCACCGCTACCCTAGTTACTCCGATTCCTAAATAACGTGTCATTCAGCGAGTCGGAAAGGGAGGAGTCACAAGGCGCGTCTCGCAGACAATGGCCTAAGTCCTTGCCAAGAGGGCACCAACAGTAGGCACTTTAGGCGACGCCGCGGATGCCGCCTTTCCGGCTCGCCTGCCTGAAGGAAGCGCCCCAAATGCACACAGCCAAGACGCCGTCCGCAGGCAATGGCCTAACTAAGTCCTCGTCAAGGACGGCGTCTTGGCTGTGTGCATTTGGAGCGCTCTGAATAACATGTTATTTAGGAATCGGAGTGCTAGATACAGTTTCAAGGATCGGGCTGTGGCGGAACCGCCTATATTTAGTGTCAACATGAGCGATATAACCCAGGATCAGGGTGATAAACTATCCCCCTGTTTGGACACGTTATCTTGCAATCCAGCATAGAAAATGTAACCGTAGCTTGACGTATATCAAGGTGACAGACTCTCTACTCACGATAATCCTGCAGCTGGGTACCCATAATCCGATAGGAGGAGTTTTATGAATACGATTATCAAAACAACGGCCGCCACCATTATTGCCGCCAGCGCCTTTTTGGGCATGAACGCCAACGCCGGCATCGAGGCCAAGTGCAAGGCGTGCCACGATTTTGGTACGGCAAACAAGGTCGGCCCTGGCCTGAAAGGCATCATGGGCCATAAAGCTGGAGCGACCAGTTTCGGCAAGTACAGCAAGAGCCTGAAAAACGGTGGCTGGGTATGGGATGAAGCAAACATGCGCCTGTGGCTCGGCAACAGCAAGAAGGCAATCAAGGAATTGACCGGAGACCCCAAGGCAAAAACAACCATGCCCCCCATGAAGCTGAAAGGAGAGAAACTTGATCAGGTTATAGAGTTCCTGAATGGATTGAAGTAAAGCAGAATAATAGAGTATCGGTGCGGCCCAAGGGTGTATGCTTGGGCCGCGCCTATGCCTGTAATAACAGATTAGCGGTACGCTGGCAGATGGATAACGATGGATCGGTCAGAATCATTGTGGTGTGACGTCATCGGTTTATGTAGTATTTGACGGAACCATATCTACGCAACACGACAACATACAGGAGTCTGACAGCCTTGGAATTCGCTCTGCTTTATACACTGGGTGCAATCGCTGCCTATTTTTTTTCCGACTGGGCCCTTAATCGCGTTGAGGCCGTTTATGGTAAACAGATACCCTACCGGAATTTTCTCTTCTTCATCATTCTGTTCGGGTTAGCGTTTATAATGATGTTCATCATTAACCCCTCAGAGCAATAACGCACTCCCGTAGTCAACATTCGCGAGCATGGAAATATGCGCACTCAAGATTTCATCGTGAACACTTAAAGAGGGACACACACACCGGCAACAGGCCTTTGCAAGTATGGTGGCCTTTTATCTGTCAGTCAGCAGTGCATGATTAACATTTAGCGCAAGAGTGAACAGGACAACGGCGCCGCCCTGATGCGTGGTGCCCAACCACACAGGCACCACAAGCAATAATGTCGCCACGCCCAATATGACCTGCACCCCCGTCATGGCCAGCAGCAGGTGAAACGCCGTGCGGGCACGGGCTGTCAGGTGATAGCGCCGTGACACAAACCACAGGACAGCAACAACGATCATCGAAATCTCGGCAAGCAGACGGTGATCGAATTGCACCGCAGCGATATTATCAAAGAAATTCCGGTACCAGGGCTCAAGGGCGAACATGTTATGCGGAATAAAATGGCCATCCATCAGCGGAAAGGTATTGTAGGCCAGACCCGCCTTGAGACCCGCCACAAATCCACCGGAGATAATGGTGAAACTCAACAAACCCGTCACAAACCATGCGAAACGCTGTAACGGCCTGGCGTCGATAACATGCGGCTTGGGCCTGGTGAACAGGAGATTCATAGCCGTCCAGAAAATATAGGCATAAATGACAAAGGCAGCGGCCAAATGCGCGGTCAGCCGATACTGACTGACTTGCGGGTCGTTGACGAGTCCGCTTTTTACCATATACCAGCCCATCACCCCCTGCAAACCACCAAGCACGAACATGATGGCCATCTTTGGAATCATGGGTTTTTTGATCTTTCCTTTAATCAGGAAATACAGGAATGGAAGCAGAAATATCAGGCCGATCATCCGCCCCCAAACACGGTGTACATATTCCAGCAGAAAAATGGATTTGAACCCATCAAGATCCATGCCGAGGTTTAACTGATACTCCGGAGTCAGCTTGTATTTATCAAATGTTTCCTGCCATTCGGCCTGGTCCAGTGGGGGAATAATCCCCACGATAGGCTCCCATTCAACCATGGAAAGGCCCGAGTGCGTCAGGCGCGTGGCTCCACCCAAAACGATCATGAAAAAAATTGCGGCGCATACGGCGAGAAGCCAATATGCGACCTGCTTTTCACCATTGCGGGTTGCCATTATCTCTTGAGATGTATTCATCGTTGTCACTATTACCTGATTGCTTCAAACAAAAAATAAATCATATCCCACGCGGCACCCTGATATGGATCAATCATCGAGAGCATAGCCCGCCCCTCTCCGGCCTTTCAAGTTGACGATATCTATGGGACGTAGTTAACGTCGTTTCGAGTGATTTGGCAACTGAAAAATTCTCGGGTCATTTCTGCGGCTGATCCATACTGGAATCCGTATCCGGTTGTTTTGAATCCAGGTCCTCAGTTATGCCTGCCGGCGAATCTACCTCTGTATTTATTGTGTTCTGCACCTCTTTCCTGTCTTTATCGAGCTTATTTTTACGTGATCCTATCAATGTCAAGGCAACGGCCGCAAACAGATTCAACCAATATCAGGGGACCGTTAATCTGATGGTCAGCAGGAATATTTAAAATGAAATGATACCCCCCCCCCTTAACCCTTCTTCATGAAAAGTAAACGTTGGCAGGAATAGAAACATCAATACGGTTGCAGCCGCAACCACCACCCATACAATTTTATTTTCTTTCATCAGATTACCATTTTACTCTATAACTATTTCTCATGGGGGAATTACCTCGCGATTGAGTCCCATTTGCGGATGATATAACCACCTCCCGGATTGATAGCATAGATACACCTGCAGAAACAAGATCCCCGCCACTTCTCCTGGCAAGAAAGTCCGGATTTGGTGAATGTATCAGCATATTGATATAGATCAATGTACGATTTGGTGAATGGATTATACAAGAGACACAGCTTCTCAAGGAGATGAAGAGGACGGCAATGGAAAAGATTAGCGGCGCCTTTTCATCAGACCATGTACGTTGTGACGAGCTATTCTTTCGTAGTGAGGAGCATGTTCAACGGCATGAATGGTGGCGGGCGAAAGAGATGTTAACAAGATTCATTGACGAGATGAATGGACACTTCCTCAAGGAAGAAAATATACTGTTCCCCGCGCTCGAGAAACACACCGCAAATGCGGCGGGCCCCACACAGGTGATGCGCCTGGAACACGACGATATGCGGCAACTCATGAAAGACATGCAGGATGATATCGAAACACAGGATGCTGATCACTTTCTCGGCTCATCCGAAACCCTGCTGATCATGATGCGACAACACAATACCAAGGAAGAGAACATCCTCTATCCAATGGCGGATAACGTACTGGCAGGTGACCAGGGAGAAATACTGGCGCGCATTCACGAGCATGAAGAGAAAAGAGGCATGTCCAGATGGAACAAGAACGAGTGCTGAATGTTAGCGAACTCGAGCCCCCGGGCCCCATGGAGAAAGTTCTGGAGGCGGTTGAAACACTGATACCCGGCCACTATCTGCGCATATTGCATAACCGGGAACCATTTCCTCTATATACGCTTCTGGATGAATATGGCTATAAACACTGCATTCGTGAAGGTAAAAAGACCCTCTTTGAAATATTCGTTTGGCGCAAGGATGATCATGCCGCAAAGGGAGCAGTTGATACCGCAATGGTATCACACGACAGTTAGGAGTCTGTCAGTCTGACCTGTAGTATCAGCTTTGTTGCGAATTATTCGATCCGTTTCACTGGGTCACAATAACCGCCCACTGGAGAAAGTTCTGATCAGTTCTGGCTGAGCGGGTACGAGCCGCAAAATCGCCAAGCGAAGCGGGGATTCCGGGCAAGGCTGAGCGACACAGAGGTTGATCGCTTTGGGCCATGAGGCCCCAGAATTACCGCCGTCCAACAACAATTCAAACAACCAGGATGACTACGCAATCCGGACTCTCCCTGACCCAGGCCCCGCCGCTTTCCGTGCCATTGCGCTTCTTTCTTACCGCACCATTGTTCGGCATCCTGGCGGCGGTGGTCTTCATTGGATCCGGACCAGACACCCTGTTGAGCCGCTGGACAGCAGCGACGCTGGCAGCAACGCATCTCATGACTCTGGGTTATGCCTCCCTGGTCATGGTTGGCGCAATATCACAAATGCTCCCGGTTCTGGTGGGCGCCCCCATGCCACGACCACTTCTGGTCAGCACCATCATCCATATTCTGTTGACCCTGGGAACACTCATGCTGGCCGGCGGCCTGTTACTGGACAATAACGAAGCAATACAGATTGCCATGCTTTTGCTGGGTTCCGGGTTTTTGCTTTTCATCACCGTTAGTATCTTTTGCCTGACACGGGCAAAGGCACACAATTCAACCGTCAGCGGTATGTGGCTGGCCGTCGGCTCACTATTGGTTGCTGTTGCTCTTGGTCTTAGACTCGCTGCCGAGCACATCGGGTATTTCGACACCGTCCTGTCAAAGTCATGGACCGACGTCCATCTGGCGTGGAGCCTCGTAGGATGGATGGGCATTCTGGTTATCGGCGTTGCCTATGAGGTTGTACCCATGTTTCAAATGACACCTCGTTATCCACAATGGATGCAGCGCTGGCTGACGAAGCTGATACTGGCGGGACTGGTGCTGTGGGCCTGTATCTCTCTGCTACCCATTGTCAACCCCGCAACTCAGGCCTTGCTGATGGGCGCCCTGTCATCAGCACTCGCCACCAGCCTCGCCCTGTTTGCCGGCACAACCCTTTACCTGCAAAGGCGCCGACGGAGACGCCTTAAAGACGTAACGTTACAGTTTTGGCACCTTGCGATGTACAGCCTTCTGGCATGCGCCCTCCTCTGGATAGCCGGCCAACTTTGGCCGGCGCTGGCGAACTGGCAAAAGTTTGGATATCTGCTCGGCACCCTGTTTATCGCCGGCTTTGTGGTATCAGTGATCAATGGCATGCTTTACAAGATCGTTCCTTTCCTCGTCTGGCTGCATTTGCAGAGCCAAAACAGTGCTCGCATCAAACTGCCCAACATGAAGGAAATCATCCTGAACCGGTGGGCTCAGCGGCAATTTTATCTGCATGGATTATCACTGCTTTTGTTCCTCTGCACGGTGTTTAAACCCATATGGTTTCTGTATCCTCTGGCAATATTATTCGCTTTTTCGTCCTTGTTGTTGTTTTTAAACATTTACTCGGCTTTGAGAGTGTACAAAAAGGTCAGGGTACATCAGGAAAACTGCGCATGAATACACGAACAATAGAAGTCTTATTCGCTTGATTTACATCAAGGTATACAGGCTTGAATCTTTCATACTTCGCATGGTACAACACAGTAAAGGACTGTTGTAGCGCGATGAAGATGAAGTTGTTATGGAGAGGAAAAGAGAGTCTGTGGTTTTCTTTACTTACAAGAATTTCTTGTATGGGAACGACCTATTACAGGTTACAGGAGGAGCGACAAAATGAGAATTGGTAAATTATTGATCACTGGCGCCGCGTTGACACTGGCGTCGCAACTGTCTGTAGGGACGGCCTTTGCCGGCGCCCCGAAGATCAGCGAGGCGGAGTTTGAAAAGGGCAATGAACTGTTCTTCCAGCGCTGCGCCGGCTGTCATGGTGTGCTGCGCAAGGGCGCAACCGGCAAGCCGCTGACCACGGACATTACCCTGGAGCGTGGTACCGAATCGCTGGAGGCGATGATTACCTATGGTACCGAGGGTGGCATGCCTGGTTGGGAAAAGGAGCTGGGTGCCAAGAACATCAATATCCTGGCACGTTATCTGCAGCAAGAGCCGCCCCAGCCCCCCGAAAAGGGCATGGCGGAGATCAAGAAAACCTGGAAGCTCATTGTGCCGCCAAACAAGCGGCCCAAGAAGCAGATGAACAACTACAATCTGGAGAATATCTTCTCCGTCACCCTGCGTGATGCGGGCCAGGTCGCCTTGATCGACGGCGACACCAAGAAGATCATCAGCATCGTGAATACCGGCTATGCCGTGCACATCTCACGCCTGTCCGCCTCCGGCCGTTATATCTACGTGATCGGCCGCGACGGCAAGGTGGTCATGATCGACCTGTGGATGAAAAATCCGGACGAGGTTGCCGAACTGCACCCCTGCATGGAGGCCCGCTCGGTGGAAACCTCCAAATTCAAGGGCTGGGAAGACAAATACGGCATCGTCGGCTGCTACTGGCCGCCGCAATACGTCATCACCGATGGCCAGACCCTGGAACCGCTGCGCATTGAGGGTACCCGTGGGATGGATATCAACAATGAATATCACCCCGAGCCACGCGTGGCAGCCATCATCTCCTCACATGAGAAGCCGGAGTTCCTCGTCAACGTGAAGGAAGCGGGCAAGGTGCTGGCAGTGGACTACTCCGACCTCGACAACCTCAAGGTGACCTCCATCAATGCGGCCCTGTTCCTGCACGACGGCGGCTGGGATCGCACCCACCGTTACTTCATGTCAGCGGCGAACAAGTCCGACATCATCTCGGTCGTGGACTCCAAGACCACCAAGCTGGTGAAAAATGTCAAGGTCGGCAAGATTCCGCACCCGGGTCGCGGCGCCAACTTCAACCACCCCAAATATGGTCCCGTCTGGGCTACCAGTCATCTGGGTGATGACACCATCGCCATGATCGGCACCGATCCCGTGAAGCACAAGCAGCATGCCTGGAAGGTGGTGGACAACCTCACGGGCCTGGGTGGCGGCTCGCTGTTCATCAAGACCCATCCAAAATCCAAGAACCTGTGGGTGGATGCACCGCTGAATCCGGATACGGAAACCTATGGTTCCGTGGCGGTATTCGACATCAACAACCTGCACAAGGGCTTCAAGACAATCAACGTCGTCAAGGACGCAGGACTGACCGGTGGTCGTGCCGTACAGCCTGAGTACAATGCCGCCGGTGACGAGGTCTGGATCTCGATCTGGAATGGTGAGACGGAGACTTCCGCCATCGTGGTGTATGACGACAAGACCCGCAAGGTCAAAAATGTCATCAAGGACAAGCGTCTGATCACTGCGACCGGTAAATTCAACGTCAAGAACACCCAGCACGATATCTACTAAGCGGGTGTAAACTCAGGGGGGGGGTAATAGATTCATATTTATTACCCCCCCCTTTTTTTTATCGGCTTTTTGACTCCCGGAAACGCTAACCAGGCAGGGAATGCTGGAAAAACTATAATTGTTCGTTAACTTCAAAAAGAGGTAGGGTGAAGCATGAACAACATACCTGATGTCTACTTGGTGGGAGCCGGTCCTGGCGATCCCGAGTTATTGACGGTCAAGGCACAGCGGATCCTTCGCCAGGCGGATGTCACCGTCTATGATCGCCTGGTTTCCCCCGCCATTCTCGAGCTTCTCCCCACTGGCGCCAAACGCATTTACGTCGGCAAAGCCGCAGGGCGTCACCACATGACCCAGGATGAGATTAACAGCCTGTTGGTGAATCTGGCCCGCAAAGGGCGCCAGGTTGTACGCCTGAAAGGCGGCGACCCCTTCATCTTCGGCCGTGGCAGCGAAGAGGCGAAATATTTACATGAGCATGGTTTTTCTTTTGAGGTCATTCCCGGCATTACGTCGGCCGCAGGCTGCAGTGCATACGCCGGTATCCCCCTCACACATCGCGGCCTGTCCACCGGGGTGCGCATCGTTACCGGACACTGCCAGGCCAATCAGCCACTCAATCTGAACTGGACCAGTCTGGCCGATCCAGACACCACCCTGGTGGTGTATATGGGGCTCGGACATCTATCCGAAATCAGCCAAAAACTCATGGCCGCAGGCCTGCCCGCAACGACGCCGGCAGCGGTTATCGAAAAGGGTACTCAACCCAAACAACGGCACTGCATCGCCACCCTTGCCGATATCACGCAACGGGCACATGAACTTGACTTCCGCCCCCCCTCACTGATAATTATTGGACGTGTCGTCACTCTCGCCGAGGAACTGGGTTGTCTGGAATCACACGTCTCAAGTCTTTCACGCACCCAGGACGCAGATGGTCTCTGCGCCAGTGCAGGAAACTAGGCCATACAATAATCTCTATGCGGCCTATTTTTTCTGTTGTAACACTTTTTTCGGTAGTGTTTATGACGCTGCCTCTCACTTCACTGCATGCACAGGAAAAGGGGATCTCTGCCGCCCGCCAGGGCGAGCTGATCCACCTGCTCAAGCAGGATTGCGGTTCTTGTCATGGACTGACACTGGAGGGTGGTCTAGGCCCGCCGCTATTGCCCACCGATCTGTCCGGTAAATCCCCTGAATGGTTGCGCGATGTCATACTCGACGGCATCCCCGACACGGCCATGCCTCCCTGGCGCCCCATCCTCAGCGAGGACGAGGTCGCATGGCTGGTAAAAAGCATGCTACAAGGAATATTTGATGGCCAATAAGCACCGTTTTCACTTCACCCTGGGCGTGATGCTGGCATTACTGCTGATGAGCGGCTGTTCCCAGTTGGATATTGCCCCCCTGCGTGGCACAGGTGATATGGGGATCGTCATCGAACGCGCCGCCGGCAACGCCCTGGTGGTGGAAACCACCCACCACACCATACTCTCCCGCGTGGAAGGACTGGGCAATCTGTCCCACGCCTCGGCGGTATTCTCCCGCGATGAGCGCTATGCCTATGTCTTCGGCCGTGATGGCGGCCTGTCCAAGGTGGATATCCTGCGTGGGCGGCTGGTCAAGCGCGTGGTGCAGGGTGGCAACAGCATCGGCGGTGCCATCTCCCAGGACGGCCGCCTGATCGCCGTCAGTAATTACAAGCCCGGCGGGGTGAAGATATTTGATGCAGAAACACTGACGATGCTTGCCGATATCCCTGCCGTATACGGCCACGATGGCGAACGCTCCAAGGTGGTGGGGCTGGTGGATGCCCCCGGCCAACGTTTCGTCTTCAGTCTGTGGGATGCGGGCGAGACCTGGGTGGTCGACATGCACGACCCCGCAAATCCGCAAATCCGCAAGTTCAAAGACATCGGCAAATTTCCCTATGACGGCCTCATTACGCCGGATGGCCGCTACTACATCGCCGGCCTGTTCGGTGAAGACGGCCTTGCCCTGCTGGATTTATGGAACCTGGACGCCGGCATGAAGCGTATTCTGGGAGGCTATGGGCGTGGCGAGCAGGCCTTGCCGGTCTACAAGATGCCACACCTGGAGGGCTGGGCAGCGGCGGGAGATTTATTGTTCGTGCCCGCCGTCGGCCATCATGAGGTGTTGGTTATCGAGCAAAAAACCTGGCAGGAGGTTGGCCGCATTGCCGTGCACGGGCAACCGGTATTTGTCATGGCCCGTCCGGACAGCCGCCAGATCTGGGTCAATTTCGCCTTCCCCGACAACGACACCGTGCAGGTGATCGATGTGCCGACTCAGCGCATCATCAAAACATTGAAGCCGGGCCCGGCGGTACTACACATGGAATTCACCCCCCGTGGTGAACAGGTGTGGATTTCGGTCCGCGACAAAGACCTCATTGTGGTTTA
This sequence comes from uncultured Gammaproteobacteria bacterium, assembly GCA_913009875.1. Classification (GTDB taxonomy): domain Bacteria; phylum Pseudomonadota; class Gammaproteobacteria; order SZUA-152; family SZUA-152; genus DRQN01. Next base: position 11,187 of record CAJVYS010000044.1, read on the forward strand.
TGACACGGAGACATTCCGCCAAGTCACGACACTGCCGGCGGACAAGCCCAGCGGGATTTTCTTTACCTCACGCGCACACGAGATCGGCCTGTAAGCATGAACACACTGGAAAAACGCCTGCTGAATGATTTTCAGCGTGATCTGCCCCCCTCCCCCACACCGTTTGCGGTCATGGCCGAAGAATTGGGCGTGACAGAGGAGGACGTCATCGGCGGTCTGCGCACCCTGACGGAACGCGGTGTCGTGAGCAGGGTCGGGCCGGTTTTCCGTCCCCAGCGATGCGGCGCCAGTTCTCTGGTGGCCATGACGGTGCCGGAAACCAGACTGGAGGCGGTGGCGGAGCTGATCAACGCCTTTCCTGAGGTCAATCACAATTATGAACGCGAACACCGCTTCAACCTCTGGTTCGTGATCACGGCGGATACCGAGGAGCACTTGCAGGCCTTGCTGCAACACATCGAACAGCAAACGGGTCTTGCCACACTGCCCCTTCCCATGCTGACCGAGTACCACATCGACCTGGGGTTTCCATTGCAATGGGATTAACCGCACGGGATCAACAGCTGGTCGCTGCCATCCAGTGTGGCTTGCCACTGGTATCCCGCCCCTTTGCCGAGATTGGTGCCCGTATCGGTTTGAGCGAAAGCGAGACCATTGAGCGCATCCAGGCACTACTGACCGATGGCACCATCAAGCGGCTGGGGGTGGTGGTACGCCATCACGAACTGGGTTACCGCGCCAACGCCATGGCAGTCTGGAACATCCCCGATGATGAGGTGGATGAACGTGGCCGGCATATCGGCGCCGTGGATTTCGTTACCCTCTGTTACCGTCGGCCACGACACCTGCCGGACTGGCCCTACAACCTGTTCTCGATGATACACGGGCAAAACCGCGATGCCGTTCTACGCAACATCGAGCACCTGATCGAACAGTGTGGTCTGGGTGGCATCGCCCATGAGGTGTTGTTCAGCCGCCGACGCTTCAAGCAATGTGGCGCCCACTATATCGACTCGCAACCCCGCCAGGTGATCGTGGGGGGAACGCGCATCCCAGCCGGGGGGCAGCCCTGATGGATACACGGGATGTCGCCATTATCAACCATCTGCAAGGTGGATTTCCCGTCACCGACCGACCCTACGCCGAAGCGGCAACAACACTGGGCATTACGGAAAGTGAGCTTATCGAGCGGCTTGAATACCTGCTTGAAAAAGGCATCCTCAGCCGTTTCGGGCCCATGTACCATGCCGAACGCCTGGGCGGTGGCCTGACCCTGGCCGCCCTGCACGTGCCCGACGAGGGCTTCGATCGTGTAGCGGAACAAGTCAACTGTTTCCCGGAGGTGGCGCATAACTACCAAAGGGAACACCACTTGAATATGTGGTTTGTGCTGGCAACGGAAACACCGGCCAGGATTGACGAAGTGCTCGCCGAGATTGAACGGAAAACAGGCTGCCGTGTGTATAACGTGCCGAAGATAGAGGAATTCTTTGTGGGGCTGCGGTTCGAGCTATGAATACTGTCATCGACACCATTGACCGACGCATCATCGCCGCCACCCAGGGGGGGCTGCCACTGACACCACGCCCCTATGCGATGATCGCCGAGCAGCTGGGACTCGACGCCAGTGATGTCATGGACCGCATGCAGCGCATGCTCGCAAGCGGCGCCATTCGCCGCATCGGCGCAGTACCTAATCATTATGCCCTGGGATTCAGAGGCAATGGCATGTCCGTGTGGGATGTCCCGGATGATGCTATAAAGGAAGCCGGGCACAGGATCGGCGACCTCGACTTTGTCAGCCACTGCTACCATCGTCCCCGCCATCTCCCGACCTGGCCCTATAACCTGTTTGCCATGGTGCATGGTCGCGACCGCGCCGAGGTCGACGAGAAAGTCCACCATATCGCTGCCATACTGGGTGTCAATGATCGTGGACACGAGGTTCTGTTCAGTACACGCATTTTAAAAAAGACCGGCCTGCGCATCCCCGGCTGACTGGAGTCCATCATGTTTCGCGTATCACAGTACCTCCAGGAATTGAAAAACCCCACGCCGCTGATAGCGAAGCGCAAACCGCCCGGCCCGGTGGTTATCTGGAACCTGATCCGCCGCTGCAATCTCACCTGCAAGCACTGTTATTCCATTTCCGCCGACAAGGATTTTCCCGGCGAGCTGTCCCGTGAAGAAATCTTCACCGTGATGGATGACCTCAAGGGCTTCCACGTACCGGTGCTGATTCTCTCCGGCGGAGAGCCCCTGCTGCACCCCGATATCTTCGAGATCTCGCAGCGTGCCAAGGCGATGGGATTCTATGTGGGCTTGTCCACCAACGGCACCCTGATCAATGAGTCCAATATCGACAACATCGCCGCCGTGGGCTACGACTATGTCGGCATCAGCATCGACGGCATCAAGGAGACCCACGACATCTTCCGCCGCATGGACGGTGGTTTCGAGGCCGCCCTCAACGGCATCCGCCTGTGCCGTGACAGCGGCGCCAAGGTGGGACTGCGCTTCACCATGATGCAGGACAACGCCCATGAGCTGCCGCAGATGCTGCAGCTCATGGAAGACGAGGGCATCGACAAGTTTTACTTCTCCCATCTCAACTATGCCGGGCGCGGCAATGTGCACCGCAAGGACGACACCGTGTTCCAAACCACCCGCCAGGCCATGGAGCTGCTGTTCGACACCTGCTGGCGCTACGTGGAGGAAGGACAGTCGAAGGAATTCGTCACCGGCAACAACGACGCCGATGGGGTCTACCTGCTGATGTGGATACAGAAGCACTTTCCCGACAGGGTCGATCACATGCGGGCCAAACTGGCCCAATGGGGGGGCAACTCATCGGGGGTCAACGTGGCCAACATCGACAACCTGGGTAGGGTACACCCGGACACCATGTGGTGGGACTACACCCTGGGCGACGTACACCAGCGGCCTTTTTCGCAGATCTGGCAAGACACCTCCGACCCGCTGATGGCCGGGCTCAAGTCCCAGCCGCGCGCGGTCAAGGGCCGCTGCGGCCAATGCCAGTACTTCGATGTCTGCAACGGCAACACCCGGGTGCGCGCCTATCAGGTCAGCGATGACTTCTGGGCCGAGGATCCAGGCTGCTACCTCACCGACGAGGAGATCGGCGTCACCGAGGCGGGCGAACGCCTGCTAAATACGCCCTATGTCTCCCGGCGCAAAAAACAACATGCCGGTTGATTCTATTCACCGCAGCACTACAGTGGTAACCCAAACATGATCAGAACGACAACCTCCCTCGGCGCCCTCCTCCTGCTCGGCCTGGGCAGTGGCATCGGCAGCGCCGCCGAACCACCTTCTGCCGCCCAGCTGTATGGCGAGCACTGCGCCGAGTGCCACGGCCAAGGCCGCCTGGGCGGGATGGGACCGGCCCTGCTGCCGGAGAACCTGAGCCGCACCTCACCCGCCAAGGCCCACACCGACATTCGTGAGGGGCTGCCAGCAACGCAGATGCCGGCCTTCGGTGACCAGCTCAGCGATGTGCAAATCCAGTCGCTGGTGGACTATGTTTTCACCCCGCTGCCGCACGTCCCCCAGTGGGGAGAGGACGAAATCAAGGCCTCGCAAATTATCCACAATGCCCCCGGCAGCCTGCCCGACAAACCGGTCTACGACGCCGACCCACTCAACCTGTTCATCGTGGTGGAAATCGGCGACCACCATGCCACTATCCTGGACGGTGACACCTTCGAGTCAATTTACCGTTTTCCCACCCGTCGCGCCCTGCACGGCGGGCCAAAGTATGCGCAGAACGGACGCTTCGTCTATTTCGCCTCCCGCGACGGCTGGATCAGCAAGTTCGACATGTACAACCTGAAGCTGGTGGCCGAGACCCGCGCCGGAATCAACACCCGCAATCTGGCCGTGTCCGGTGACGGGCGCTATGTGATGGTGGGCAACTATCTCCCCCATACCCTGGTGGTGCTCGACGCCAGTGATCTCTCCCTGATCAAGATAATCCCGGTGGGTGATGAAAAGGGGCTGAAGAGTTCGCGCGTCAGCGCGGTCTACCAGGCGGCGCCACGCAATAGCTTCATCGCCGCCCTGAAGGACATTCCCGAGGTCTGGGAGATCTCCTACGAAGACGATGCCAAGCCACCCTACACCGGTCTGGTGCACGATTATCGCAAGGACTCCGGCGATGTCCTCCCGGACGAAACGATGCGCTTCCCCGTGCGCCGGATCGTCCTGGACGACTACCTGGACGACTTTTTCTTCGATCAGGATTATCGTTTCCTGATGGGCTCCGCGCGAGGCGGCGGCAAGGGCCAGGTGGTATTTCTAGATGGCGGACGCAAGGTCGCCGACATCGACCTGCCCGGTTTCCCGCACCTGGGTTCCGGCATCAGCTGGGAATATCAGGGTCACCCGGTGATGGCTACTCCCAACCTCAAGGAAGGCGTGGTCAGCATCATCGACATGCGGGACTGGAAGGTGATCAAGCGCATCAAGACCCTCGGCCCCGGCTTTTTCATGCGTAGCCACGAAAACACCCCCTATGCCTGGGTAGACGTGTTTTTCGGTCCCAATAAGGATGTCATGCACATCATCGACAAACGCACCCTGGAGATCGTCAAAACCCTGCGCCCGGCACCCGGCAAGACGGTGGCGCACGTGGAATTCACCCGCGACGGCAGCCACGCATTGGTGAGTATCTGGGAGATGGACGGCGCCATTATCATCTACGACGCCAAGACCCTGCAGGAGGTCAAGCGCATCCCCATGAAAAAACCGTCGGGGAAATACAACGTCTATAACAAGACCCGGCGTTCCGCCGGCACCAGTCACTGAGACGGTTTGGAGCACACCGGCATTGACCTATATCAAGTCGATATTCCGACCAAGCAACTATTATATTGCCCATCCATGTATTTCCGGTGCGCTGTAAGGGGAAGCCTATGAATGCGAGAAAGTGCCAACTTGCCAAACCCGTAGCAGCAAAGTCTTCCCTGGCCTGTTATATCGAACTCACCAAGCCGGGTATCGTCGGCCTGAGCATCGTGGCAGCCCTGACGGGGATGTATTTTGCCAATAAGGGCATCATGCCCCAATGGGACGTCCTCCTGTGGACCTTTGTCACCCTGGGAATGGCGGTGGCCGGCTCTTGCATGCTCAATCAATACTATGACCGCGACATCGACAAACTGATGAAACGCACCAGCCGGCGGCCGCTGGTCATCGGCCTGGTATCACCCGCCCGTGCCCTGGCCACGGCCCTGACACTGATGATTTCATCGCTGGTACTGATGCTGATCTTCGTCAACCTGCCGGCTGCATTGCTGACCGCCGGGGCCATGCTCGGCTATGGCGTCATCTACACCATGATCGTGAAGCGACGCAGCCACTGGGCGAATCAGTTCGGCGGTATCGCCGGGGCCATGCCCCCCGTCATCGGTTATGCCGCGGTCAGCGGTGGAGTGGATATCAATGCCCTGACCCTCTTTCTGATCATGGTTATCTGGCAGCAACCCCATGCCTTGAGCCTCGCCCTCAAATACCGGAAAGAATATGCACGTGCGGGCATCCCCGTCGTGCCGGTCGTAAAAGGTGTGCAGGCAACCAAGAAAAAGATTGCCATTTATTCAGTGGCCCTGCTACTGGCTGCCCTCCTCCCCTATGTTTTTGGTATGGCCGGCTCGATCTACCTCATTACAGCGATAGGCATTAGCAGTGCTTTCTTATTTCAGGCACTGAAATTCCTGAAATCAGACCGCGATTGCGATATGAAGCTTTTCTTTTATTCCATCGTCTATCTGGTCGTCCTGTTCACCAGCATGGTGTACGACTCTCTGTAACAAAACGCCGCGCAAGGACCGCGCAGAAAAATGCCGCATAAAGAAAATATATCGTCTGGCATGCCTCTGCCCGCCTTAAATCCCACACACCAAACTCCCTGTCAGCATATCCTGACAAGTGATATCCTTACCGAACAGCGGCAAACGAGAGCGCACACGCCGCCTGTTGGTTTTTCAATATCGACGTGTAAACAACACGACAAGAGTGAAAATGACGGCAAGCGACCCCAGGAAAAATAATTTTCGATACCGCTGGCTGATCGGTGCCGCGGTGCTCATCAGCCTGCCACTCTTTGCATGGACTATCAGCGAAATTCTGGATACCAACAAGAAGATCAGCATCCCCCTGCCATTGCTGTCGACATTACGCCCTGAACCCCTCCCCCTGGAAAGATTGTCACTCATCGACCAGCATGGTCAACCTTTCACCCTCGATCAACTAAAGGACAAATGGTCTTTCGTATTTTTTGGCTATACGTCCTGCCCGGATATATGCCCAACCACCCTTGCCGAAATGGTCAACATCGCCGACATTCTCGCCGAGAAAAAACAAGACGGCAATATACAGTTTATTTTTGTCTCCGTGGATCCGGAAAGAGATACTGTCGAACTTCTGAAAGACTACATGGGTTATTTTAGCCCGGCATTTATCGGCCTGACAGGCCGTCAATCAGACATTGACGCATTGAACCAACAGCTAAATATCCTGACCATTCGCAAGCCATCCGAATCACCGGACAGCTATCAAATCAACCATCCATCATCGATTATGCTTATCGACCCGAAAAGCCGGTGGTTTGCCAGTTTTTCACCACCCATAAACGATCAGCGAATCGTCAAACAATTTAGCCTACTCCGTGATTACTACGGAAAATAAACTCAACAACCACATGTAGGGTGAGCACGTTTTGTGTACCCGCCCTACAGGACACAATAACGCGAACGATGCGGTTCACTACCGCTCACCAGCATCCTACACCGGGCCAACCTGTCGTCACTGCGCCCGCACAGGCCCGATGACATCGACCCGGACGGGATAGCCTTCCAACTGTTTGGGCAGATCCGGACCTTCCACGCCAGCCTTGCCTTCCACCCCGATGACAATCACAGTGCGGCCATCGGAAGCCCGGCCGATACCGACGGAGACCACGCCAGGCAGGGACAGAAGCCTGGACTCATGTTTGGATTTGACCTCGGTAATGGATGCCGTCACGGCCAGTGCCTCGCTCGCTGCACAGAGGATTGCCATCATCAGCATCAGCGCCCTTAACCTGCGAGTCATAGTGTCAGGTCGAGCGCTGAAAAGACATGCTCTATGCGATTGATGATTGTGCTCTGCTCGCTGCCGGCAAACAGCAGACCCAGCAGCTGGTTTTGTGTATCCAACACGGCAGAACCGCTGTCGCCTCCCTGGCTCATAGCACCGGCCATGAGCTGGTCTTTGAACAGTGCGCTGCGCCCACCACCGTATTGTACATTGACGGTGACATCCACCTGCTGGATCTCGCCCTCGGTAAGGCCCGTGGTGCGGCCCATTTTCTTTATCGCCATCCCCAGATCGCCGCTGACAAGCCCCTGAATGGCGCCGATATTCATAATTTCCGCCTTGATATCCTCCTCCCGCAGCGGGCTGGCGATGGCGGCATCCACTCGATTTTCCCCGATGGCTCGCGTGCTCACGGCTCGCAGGCGGGTATCGCTACCCAGGGTGCCGGCAATGGCGTTCAGAAATACCGCAATACCACCAGCAATGGAACAACCGCTGGGGTTATCGGGCAGGCCCGTAAGCTCGATGGGGACAAAGTCCTTTAGTACCGCAATCTGGTCTGCCGGGTTGGTGCCGCCATCGTAGGAGCCGGGCTGCAGGATGGCATCGCCGATGGCGGCCTCGTTACTATTGGCCAGGACATGATTGTTGGACAAGATCACCCACTCGCCGTTGCGGCGCACCCAACAACCCAGGGTTCCAGCGGTAATGTCCTTGTGGCCAATGCTAACCCCGCCGGGCGCGGGCCGGAAACGACCGGTCGGCGCCTGCCAGGCACGGATACGACCGGTTTCGATTACATCGGTGGGGATGCCACCCAGTTGTGGTGGTATCAGATCGCTGGCCGACAGAGCATTGACAGGTAGCTTCTTTTCCACGGAACAGATGATGCCCGGCGTCGTGGAGCGTTTGCCGTGCACCACTTTATAACCGACCCCGGTAGCGACGACATTGCGCCGCGCCAGCAGATCCATGGTGTGTTGCTGTAACAGGCTACGTGCAGTATTGATGGTGTCATTCATTCCTCAACCAACCTCCTTGCGAGTGTGTGATGAAGCAGAAACACGACAGGTGCCACCACCTACCACAATAGTCGCTGTTACCTGTTTAGATTAGGCCTGATAATGTCCGTGCCCTCAAGTCGGGCCAGCACTCGTTCAAGTTGGTAGTTTAAAGGTCAGAGTTCAGGACTCGGAATTTGGCGATCTGCTCAGAGTATATTAGAAAAAGGTTAACGCCCGATCTCCCCCAAAGTCCATACCCAACAACCACTATCCAACCACGACTAAATCCGGCATGTTAAGCATTAAATTTGAACGATTAAAAAAAACCACTATTCAATCCATGTTTTCCCCAAATAGACACATCCACTAGAAGGTAATATTACCAAGCACAACGCAGTACGCTAAAACCCGAACTCCTATTTAGTCTTTCCAGCTATATCACTTACACCTCGCCACCCTACGCAATAATTATTGTTGATCAACCTCCACAAACCCCTATCTGTGACAGTCTTTACCTGACCATAAACAGGCATTCCCCGATCTTTCAGAGAACCACATTCGTGAATTATTTATAACTGCATATCGCCTGAATTTTTTATCATAATTTCTGGATAAAGACAGTTCCGTATCCTACGCTTAAAAATGCGCAGTGCACTGAACACCGGGCTTGAGCCAACAGTCAATATAACGCGAGGTTAGACAGCAGACATGCCTTCTTTGTTTTCCATGTTTCGTCGACAACCTTCACCTCCTCATGAGGACATTGCCCGGCAACCCATCTCTGCGGTGCGAGATCCTATGCTTGCTCCCCTGTCGCTCATAGCGGACAGTGCCCCTTCTCCTGGCCAGATTCTCAGCAACATGCTGGACATACTGCGTGGCTACCTGCCGTCGCCAGGTCCGTCATTACCCGCACCCAGCCTTTCAACGGTCAGCGTCAAGCAACGGCCGGTGGGTATTGGTAACTGGCGCGGTACCGAACGTCGTGGACCGCTGGCCGAAATCAGCTTGAAAGGCGGACGCCTGGATACCGTAGTACGTTTTCAATTGTGGGCGGATACGGTGAGCAACGCGGACGACATCGTCAACACACTCCATAACGATTTACTCACCGACTCAAGTCAACTCCGGGTCGATGGCTTTCTGCGCCTGGAATTGATAGAGACCAGTCCGGCCGAATTCCTCGGCGGTTCCATCAATGCCTGGAGAAAGACCGCCGATTACAAAATACTCTATGAGTACCACTATCACGACCTCGACGGTGCAGAAAGCATTATTGCCCGCATTCCCATCCACAGTGATCCGGAGCAACGCAACTCACCTGAAAGAGAAACCACGCAGGTCACCGATGAGCTAAGCCGATGGGATGATATCCAGGCGCCGCCACTCGATGTTTCGGCGACGGTTAAAGCCAAAGTTCGTATTTATGGGTTAGCCAGCCTCGCTTACCACCCATCACCATGGCTGGGTAGCCCCGTCACCATTTCCCGCCTGCAACGGAATTCACCCACGCCACCGACCATCTACCCAACGCTGGCGGAATTCCACGCCGCGGTGACGAGGAAAGTGAACCCAGATCTTCATGCACAAATTGTCTTTCCATCTCTTTCTGATTTCCTGGCCACCTTCGATTCCGCGGGGGATTCTTTCGGGCTGGGCGATTGGGATGAAAACGGCACACCTGATACGTATGAACCCGGCACATTGGCATTCGATCCACCGCTCATACTGGGCAGTAGCAACGATCTGCTGCGCATCTCATACCAAGACACGGCCTTTGACAGTAAAGCGGTTGTTTATCTGCGGGCAGGCGTCCATTAACCGTAAGTTGTCGTCCACTAGTTCACTACACAATAGGGCCCATAGCGCCCAAGGAGGAAAGTGATTATGGCTGAGATGATTTTACCGGGGACATATATCGAGGTTCGTCCCGAAGGTCTGATTGTACCAAGCCGGGTATCGGTCGGTACCGTGGCTGTCGTGGGTACGGCAAATAAAGGCCCCGTCAGCGATCCCGAAATATTGGGTAGTTATTCGGAGGCTCGCCAGGTGTTTGGCAGCTACGATGCCTTCGTTGACGGAAAAAGCGATGAACTGACGCTGGTGCGCGCACTTGAACAAGCCTTTAACCACGGTGCAACAAGCGTTATCGCCGTGCGGGTCGCTTCGGGGACAGCGGCAAAAGCCGACTTTACCCTGACCTCTTCATCCGGCAACTGCTGCAGGCTGGCTGCCGCTTCGGAGGGCGAGTGGGGTAACGAGATCGAGATCAATGTCTGGGATGCCGACGAGCACAGTTATGTCAGTGGTGAAAAACATGCTGGCGGCGGCGCGATTACATTAAATTACACACCCGTGGTACAAAGCGCCCGCAACCGAATCAGCGTCTTTGAAGATGCCAGCCAACAGACCCGCCTGATGCAGATCATTTACACCGGCAGTGCCACCGCCGGACAGGTCAAGATCGACACGGCAAGCGGAGCCCTGACTTTCGCGGCCGGCGAGGATCCACTGGCGGCCGATACGGTCACCGCTTCCTACGTGGTCAATAAATCCGCCAGCGTAAAGGTGATATTGCGTAACAGCGTCAACGAAGAGGTCTACACCGTGGCCAACGGTAACGATTTGGTCGCGGATATTCTGGAATCGTCCACGCTTGCGGAAGGCACGGCACTCGCCAATTCCTCCGAGCTTCCCGATAAATTCAGCGCGGTCGACGATTTTCGTTTGTTCGGCACCGGCAGCAATACGCGGGGAGACAATGGCGCCGTGGGTGCCAGTTATAAAACGGGCCTGGACAAGCTACTCAACGAACCTGCACACATCATCGTTGCCGCGGGTCAGCATCACGGCAACATTGGCGCCGACCTGACCTCGCACTGCCAGGTCGCCTCATCGGATGCCAACAAGCGGGAACGTATCGGTGTCGTGGGCAGTGGACCCGATGACGACCTGGATGCCATTCTGGGTCACTCCCTGAACAGCGACAGGATAATCTTCGTCGCCCCGGGACTAAAAGCGGTGGACGCCGCGAGCGGCAAGGAAGTCACACTCCCCGGCGCCTACAGTGCGGCGGCGGTGGCGGGCCTCATGGCCAGTTTCTCACCCCACATCAGCCTCACCAACAAACCCCTGGCCATCCGCGGTCTGGAGGAGAAATACACCAACGCCGAACTCACACGACTGGTGCAGGCGCGCGTTCTGGCTGTGCAGGAAAAACTGGGTTTCCGTATCGTCAAGAGCATCACCACCGCCACCAACACCGCGTGGCACCAGATCACTACCCGGCGCATTGTCGACTACGCCAAATTCGGCGTCCGTTCGGCGGCCAATCCCTATATCGGCCTGCTCAACAACGAGCGTGTACGGGGCGCATTACGCGCCACCATCAACAGCTTTCTGGCCGAAATGGTCAATGACGAGATGCTGATCAGCTATGAACTGGATGTGACCGCCAGCCGTGACGAAGAACGCCAGGGGATCGCCCGGGTCACCATCGTGCTACGGCCAACGTTCAGCATCGACTTCATCAAGATCACCATGTATCTGGAATAAGGAGACCTGCCATGGCATTAACCAACGTTTATACGGGCGCAAATGGAACGCTCACCCTGGCGAGCGAGGACACACCGGAAGGCCAGGACGCCAGCGCCGTCATGACCACCTATGAAATGACCACCGTGGGGCGGGTCACCAACGTGGAGGTCCACGTTCAGACCGAGCTGGAAGAGTTTCATGAAATCGGCCGCCGCCACGCCGTCTCGCTGCATCCGGGCGACATCCATATCAGCGGCAATGTGGGCCGGGCCTACGTCAACGGTGCGCTCTTGTTTCTCTTGATGGGCCGGGGCTCCGCCCCCACCAATATCGCTGAACCTTATGTGCAGCCCACCTTCAATATCACCCTGGCCTTGGCCGATCCTGCGGCGCCCGGCAACAGTGTTTCGCTGGAATTAAAAGGCGTCAAATTTCAAAACTGGAGTTATGCGCTGCCCGAGGATGACGTGGTCATGGAAAACCTGAACTTCAGGGCATTGACAATCCGGGTGATTGACCGCGCCGCCCCCAGCGGCGGCGGCGAAGCCACGGCGCAGGCACCGACTTTTGAGGACTCCGCAAACGCTTAACTGAGGGAGTAATCATTTATGACGCTAACGGCCGAAGAGTTGCTGGCCGGCAGCGGCCTGACCCACGAAGTGGACGTTCCCGCAGAATTCCTTGCCCCTATTGAGGGGGAGGTGGCGGCGCGGGTCTTGCTCCGGCCGCTTACGGTACATGACTTACAGCGGATCGATAAGGCCAGTCGCGAGGACGAAGCCCTGTCGGCGGGCTTGATGATCCAGCAGGCCGTGGTGGAACCCGCATTGAATCTCGATCAGGTGACAAAGCTGCCCGCGGGCTTGGCCAAGTTTCTGGTCGAACGCATTAACAGCATCAGCGGCATCAACACCCCCAGGAATGCGCTGGCTGAACTGGTTCAGGCGCCGCTGGCAAAGGCCTGCTTTGTGCTCGCCAGGGAGTTCGGCTGGACACCGGAAGAAGTCAGCGGGATGACCATCGGCCAGATCCTGCTCTATCTGGAAATGGCCAATAACGGCAGCGAGGGATCATGAGGCAGGAACCGCTATTTACCATTACAGACCGGCGCGCAGTGTTCGCAGCGGGCATGGCTCCGGCCCAATGGGTCAGGGGACAGCAGCGGGAACTGGAACGGCTCGGCTTTCTGCTGCGCCATTCAGCCTGGGTAAAGTCCTTCTCGGCGATGTCGCCCCATCTGCATCCCGACCAACCCCTCTGGGGGGATGCCTTGCCGGCCCTGCTGGGCGAGTGGACTCAGCAAACAGAACTGCCGAAAGAGGCACAACGGAAACCCGGTTCTAAGCCCTCCCCTGCCTCCCCTGCCTCTCTCGCTGAGACGCAATGGCTCAAAGATTTCAGCACCATCAAGGGAAACAAGCGGCACACCAAGGGAACTCGATCCCGACCACCATCTTCTTCTCGTTCTCGCATCGGACAGGCACCCACCAACCCGCAACAGAGACAACGGCCCAGTGCCCTATCGCCTGTTACGTCGCACGTCGCACCGATAACAGATCAGGCCTCCCCGGTGACAGGAAAGCCCTTACCCAGTGTCAAACCGCAACCGTACAGACTGCAGCCAAGGATCGCCGAAAGCGTATTACAAAAAATAACAAGCGAGCACATGAACGCATTACCCGCCCATTCAACGCTGCGTGATAAGCCCTTTGTACCATTCAACGGCGCTCAAACAAACATTCATCCGCCTGTGGCAGATCATCCGACGCTGCGGAAAAACTGGCAAAATGACATCGCCAAGCGCGCCCTGCAGCACATGAAAATCCTTGGCGATTCACACCGGAATACACTGCCCGACCCAGAAGCACTGACCGGGCAGTGGCGGTTGATGCTCGATGGACCGCAGGCTCCCCAGGGACAATTGGTTCGACCCACGGCTCCAAAGACAAAGGCCGATAAGCATTCCCCTCATCACACAGAACCAGCAACAGCCAATACCGCAAAAAAAACACCGGCGAGCCCCCTGGCGATGGATAAAGATTCACCGGGGCGGATTCCAGAAACAGCCGAACCGAGTCCAACGACACCCCCGGCAGCGAGGATCTCTGACAACGCCGGGGTTACACGGAAACACGGATGCCCTGACGCCCAAAATGTGGAACAAAGACATCAGCAACAACCATTGTCTGCAGCCCCTGATTCCAATCGCATCAGGACGCCGTCCATGCCGGCCGAACCAGTCCTGGATGGATTGATACGCGAGGCCGCATCCGGAATACCCGGCATCGCAAGCGAATCTCTGATTTCTGCTCACGACCCGTTACCGACAAACCTGCCCGCACCCAGTGAACAAACCCGTCCGCCGGACGTATTGAACAAGACGCTGGCGACGCAAGCAGATCTGGGCGATCTTGCCGAACAGATCAAGCAGATATTGGATGAAGAGGCCCGCCGTCACGGCATTGACGTATAGCGCAGGAACGACAGACAAAGGAAACAGACCACCATGCGGCCCATGCTGGACGATATCGAACTGCCCCAGGTGCAAGAAATACGCGCCCATGAGCAACGCGCCCTGGTTGAACATAAACCTCCGGCCATGGCTGGCAGCGTCCTGCAAAACCTGGGGCGTCGTCCGGCTTGCCTAATTGTTGGCGGCATAAAAACGGGACCGGACGCCCTGGACTTCGTCGAGACACTGAACGACAAGTTCCGCGCCGGCGATCCAGTGACCTTCGTCGCCGATATCGTGGCAGATGCCGAGCTGGACACCTTGCTGATCGACGACCTCAAGTTTCAGGAGGTCGCGGGCAAGCCCCAGCGTTACGCCTATGTCCTCACCTTGCGCGAGTACATCGAACCGGTGGAGCCGGAGGATACGTCAATACTGGACACCGACATCCTTGACCAGGTCGATGATCTGATGGACGACCTCATCAACGGCCTGGATATTGGCCTGGACTTCGGCACTGGCCTTGAACGATTCGTCGAGCCGCTGAGCGACATGCTGAGCCGGCTGAGGGGCTTCCGCAATACTCAGGGATAACCTAATAACAGTTAACCACCACAACAGATCGGAAGAGCGTCGTGTAGGGAAAGAGTGTAGATCTCGGTGGTCGCCGTATCATTAAAAAAAAAAAAAAAAGACAGAGAAAAAAAGATTAATGGATGTAGAAATTGCAAATATGTCTGAAATCACAAACACTCAATAGACGTTGTTGATCTTAGTGCTCACGA